>CACXDL010000112.1 GCA_902766395.1 uncultured bacterium | reverse complement strand
GGTCGTTTCCGTCAAAACTTGTTAGGTAAACGTGTTGACTATTCAGGTCGTTCAGTAATCGTTGTCGGTCCTTCATTGAAATTGAATCAGTGCGGTTTGCCAAAAGAAATGGCAATTGAATTATTCAAGCCGTTCGTTATTAATAAATTAATAGAAAGAGGATACGTTCAAAATATTAAATCTGCTAAGAAGAAAATTGAACGTTCGGATCCTGTCATTTGGGATATCTTAGAAGAGGTTATCGACGGACATCCGGTATTATTGAACCGTGCTCCTACCCTTCATAGATTAGGTATTCAGGCATTTGAACCAAAATTAGTAGAAGGTCGTGCTATACAACTTCATCCGTTAGCTTGTACAGCTTTCAACGCTGACTTCGACGGTGACCAAATGGCTGTTCACGTTCCTTTATCTATAGAAGCTCAGGCTGAAGCAAGAATGTTGATGTTAGCTACAAATAACTTACTTGCTCCCGCAAACGGAAAACCTATTGTATCACCTTCTCAGGATATGGTCTTAGGTATGTATTATTTAACGACAATGAAAGATCCTAATCAAGATGTTCAAGGTTACTTCTATAGTTTTGAGGATGCTATATCAGCATTTGAAGTTAAAGTTATTAAACTTCATGACAAGATTGTAGTTAGAGATGAAAATGGCAACAGAATTGAAACAACAGTCGGCCGTATAATCTTTAACCAGGAAATCAGAAAAGCACTTGTATAGCAAGAATGCTAATTATGTAAAGTAGTTCGATGTAAATCATCGATATTATAAATAAAGGAAAAGCAGAATGGAAATGAAATACTCACATAAAAAATTACCTGAATTCATTAACAAACAAATGGACAAAGGTTCATTGAAAAAGTTATTGGGTCAGATGTATTTGGAATTTGGTGGTGCCAAGGAAGCTAATCTTGCTGATGCTCTAAAGACATTAGGTTACAGATATGCAACCGTTTCAGGTACAACAATTTCCATTGCAGACTTATCTGTTCCTCCTGTGAAGAAACAGTTATTGAAGGCTGCAGAAAAAGAAATTGAAGTATCCCAAAACAGATACTTAAAAGGTGAAATTACCGAAGTTGAAAGATATACAAAGGTTATTGATACCTGGGCAGAAACAACTGCAAAATTAACAGAGCAGGTTGTTGAAAACTTTGACAAATTGAACCCTGTATATATGATGGCGTTCTCCGGTGCGAGAGGTAACTTATCTCAGGTTTCTCAGTTAGTTGGTATGCGTGGTCTGATGGCTGATACACAAGGTCAAATTATCGACTTGCCTATCAAGTCAAACTTTAAAGAAGGCTTGTCAGTTACTGAATACATCATTTCTTCTTACGGTGCGAGAAAAGGTCTTGTAGATACAGCGTTAAAGACAGCCGATTCAGGTTATTTGACAAGACGTCTGGTTGACGTTGCACAAGATGTTATTATCCGTGATGAAGATTGCCATACTGATAAATACATTAATATGAGTTCAATAATGGATGGAGAAACAGTGATTGTTCCATTAATCGACCGATTATTAGGTAGAACTGTTGCTCAGGATATTACTGATGAAAAAGGTAATGTTGTAATTACTAACGGAACAACATTAGATAGAGACGATATTAAGAAAATTTCAGGTTTGAATTTGACTGAATTAAAAGTTCGTTCAGCATTGACTTGCGGACTTGAATATGGTGTTTGCCAAAAATGTTACGGATGGGCATTAACAACTCAAAAATTAGTTGATGTTGGTGAGTCTATCGGTATTATTGCCGCTCAGTCAATTGGTGAACCTGGTACACAGTTAACAATGAGAACATTCCACACCGGTGGTGCTGTCGGCGTTAAAGAAGCTATGAAAGAAATCAAAGCATATGAAGCCGGTACAGTTGTTTCTAAGATTAAAACAAGAGAACTCAGAACCCGTCACGGTGATGTTGTTCAGGTTGCTATGTATGAAGCTGATTTGGAAGTTAAAGGTGAAAAAAGAACTTCTAAATATCATATCCCTGCAGGTGCAACAGTATTTGTTAAAGATGGTGATAAGGTTACTAAAGGCTTTAAAATGGCGGAACATGCGCCTCAATCAAGCAGTGATTCAAGTCGTTTAACAGAAAAAGCTCAAAAAGATATTATTTCTGATATCAGTGGTGAAGTTTTATTTGAAGGCTTTAAGGCTGATGAAAAGAAAGACAGACAAGGTAACATATTAAGAACGACCAATGTCCAAGGTATTGTTTGGGTATTAGGTGGTGATGTATATACATTACCGGCAGGTTCAAAAGTTCTTGTAAAAGATAATCAAAAGGTTTCTGAAGGTGAAAAACTTGCTGAAACATTGACAATTTGCGAACACGGTGGTGAAGTCAGAATTGGAAATGACTTAGTTGTTGAAGATGCAAAATTTGACGGAAAGAAAATTAAGAAAGTTGTTTCCGGAAAAGAATTAACTATTGTTATCGCTTCTTTACAACCTGAAAATGCTACTTTTGAACAAACAAAGAAAGAACAAATCTGGACAGTTGATAAAACAGGTGAAAAATATATCGTTAAGGCACTTGTAGATACAACTGTTGAAAATGGTATGATTATCGGTGAGCTTATCGATGATGATTGTACTGTTCCTTCATCAGGTGAAATCAGATATGTTGACGTTGAAGTCGATGATAATCAGATTATTACAAAACCTGGTAAGGTTGTATTTATACCGGAAGAAATTCATCAAATAAATAAAGATTCAACCCTTAAAATGGTTGAAAACGGAACAGCAGTTACTGCAGGTACTGAAATTGTAAAAGACGTATATTGTCATATTGACGGTATTGTTGAGTTTAAAGAATATAACGATGTCATTCATGAAGTTACTGTAAGACCTGGTGAAGTTCATACTTTATCTAGTATTTCTGAATTAAAAGTTGATGAAGGCGAAGTTATCAAGAAAGGTACAGTAATTGCTGAAGGAATTAAGGCAAAAACTACATCAGTTGTTTCTATAATGGATTCTTCAGTTGATGAATTAGCATCAATTGATGATTTAGACGAAGAAATAGATTCTTCTATGGGATTAGATGAAGATTCTATTGAAAATCAACCGGTTCAGATTCTTGTAAGACCTGTTCAGGTTCTTGATATTAAGCAACGTGATGTATCAATTAAATTTGGTTCATCTGACGAATTAATTGATGTAGTACCTGTTACTCAATTACAATATAAAGATGGTGCAAGAGTCAGAAATATTGATGGTGCAACAATTACCAGAACAAGTTTAGTTCTTCAGATGCAAGGATACTTGTCACACTTAAAAGGTGTTGTTGAATTAGACAATAAAGGTGCGTTAAGAATTGTTGTTCTTGAGAACTTAATTGTTCGTCGTGAAACTGAAGGTTCATCAGGTAAAGCTCTTCAAACAGAACTTCTTGTAAAAGATGGTCAGGTTATCGATCCTAAGACTCCTGTTGCGAAAACTCAAGTTTTAGCTTTACATGATGCAGTTGCTTCTATTAAAGATTCTGAAGGCGAAGCGAGAAGATTATTGTTAATTTCTGACAGCTCATCTTCAGAAGTAAAAGTAAAAGGAAAGGCAACCGTTAAAAAAGGAGATTTAATCAGAACAGACAGTATTATTGCTGACAGTGGTGAAACAACTCCTGTATCAGGTATTGTTACCGGCGTAAGCAAAGGTAAAGTTGATATAAGAGTTGGTCGTCCATATTTAATCAGTCCTGGTACTATGTTATTGGTTAATGCCGGATCTTTAGTATTAAGAGGTGACTTGATTGTTTCCTTAACATACGAAAGAGAAAAAACAGGTGATATCGTCCAAGGTTTGCCAAAAGTCGAAGAACTTTTAGAGGGCAGAAGACCAAAAGATTGTGCAATATTAGCAGAATATGACGGAACTGCCAAAATTGAAGTTGATGAAAACGGATTCCCAAGATTATACTTGGAAGACGAAAATGGTTCATCTTCTGAAATTAAATACACAATTGATGCTAATGTTATTGTATCAAACGGTCAAAAAGTTGTTAAAGGTCAAGCTTTAACATCAGGTTCTTTGGATCCGCATGATGTTATGAGATTACGTGGACCTGAAGCAGCTCAGCAATATCTTGTAGACGAAGTACAACGTGTATATCGTTCTCAGGGTGTTGAAATTTCAGATAAGCACATTGAAGTTATTGTTCGTCAAATGACTAAGAAAGTAAAAGTTGTTGACGCAGGTGATACAAACTTGTTACCTGGTGAATTGATCGAAGTACAGACATTTGAAAAAGAAAACAAAGAAGCAATAGAAGCTGAAAAGACTCCTGCAACTTGTGAACACATGTTGTTAGGTATTACAAAAGCTTCATTGAATACTGAATCATTTATCTCTGCTGCTTCATTCCAAGAAACAACAAGAATTCTTACAGAAGCTGCTGTTGAGGGTAAAAAGGACTTGTTAAGAGGATTGAAAGAAAACGTAATTATTGGTCGTTTGATACCTGCAGGAACCGGTTTCCATCATTTGATAAACGCAAATGAAGAAAGAGAAAAAGCCGAAAGAAAACAGGCTGTTGCTCAAAGAAACCAGGCAAGAAAACCTTCTGCTATATTAGAAGAAATTGAAGGTATGTTTGGTTCTCCGGACTTCAAATCTGACGATATTATTGATGATGAAGAATAATCACAATATAAAATAAAAAGAAGCTCCCAATAAAATTGGGGGCTTTCTTATTACATAATCAATATTATCGGAAGAAAACTAAAAAAGAAGAAAACTTCTTTTAAAGCTCCGCAGGGTCTTTCAGACGGAGGAACTTTTGGTGG
>CACXDL010000111.1 GCA_902766395.1 uncultured bacterium | reverse complement strand
TTTACCTTTACAAACTCCCCATGTAATAATTTATTATCTGGATTTAAAAAGGTAGCTCTTAGTTTGATTGATCCTGTTACGGGATCAATCTTATTATCAGAGAAATCTTGATATCCTACATCTTTGTACGCTTCACCGGAGTTAAAATATAATTTTACTTTTCTTTTTTTATTTGAATTATAGTCAATTTGTTTTAATAAACTATAATCCTCATCAGAGAGAGTAAAAGCCACATATATCGGATTTATGCTGTATATTGTTGTTAACTGACCAGAAGAGGGCGTTACATAATTGCCAATTGTAATATCAATAGTACCAATAAGCCCATCAATTGGGGAATATATTTTGGTGTAGCTCAAATTTCTTTGAGTGTCATTATACTTTGATTTTGCCGCACTTAATTGTGCTTGCAGAGAATTTCTGGTTGAAACAAGTTCATCATATTTAGCTTTTGCAATATAATCTTGCTTTACAAGTTCTTGACCTCTAAGAACTTGCTTATTTGCGTATTCTAACTGAGCCGCAATTTTATTCACTTCAGCTGATGCGACAGAAACATTATTTACATATTCCCTTGGTTCAATCAGGAACAGTAAGTCTCCCTTTTTGACTATGCTGCCCTCTTTAAAATATGTTTTTAAAAGATATCCTGATATTCTGGGTATAATCGTCACTTTATTTATGGATTCAACCCTTGCAGGCGCATCAAATGTTTTAATTATACGTTCTTCTTTTACTTTTTCAACAGTAATATTAGGAGGATTATATTTCTTTAATGCCTTATTATATATTGAATAACCAATTCTAGAGAATAAGAATCTTAATGCAATTAAAACAATAATTGCAATTACAAATATTAATAATGCTTTTTTCATTGATTCTCCTATTATTTAAGAGTTTTTTGGATGAAATCAAGCACTTTATTTAAGGCTATAGATCTGTGAGAGATTCTGTTTTTTTCTTTTTCTGATAATTCGGCAATAGTGTTATTATAGCCATCCGGAATAAATACAGGGTCGTAACCAAACCCGTTTATTCCTGATTGTTTATATGCAATTTGTCCGTGACATTCTCCTGTTGTCTTAAATAAAATGTTTCCATCCTTATCTACAAGAGTCATAGCACAAACAAATTTTGCTAATCTATTATCTGTGTGGGCTAGATTTTTTAATAATTTGTCAATTCTTTTCTGTGGAGTAGTATCATATCGTGCAGAATATATACCGGGTTCTCCATCTAGTGCATCTACGCATAATCCTGAATCGTCAGCTAAAGATATATGATTTGATATCTTAGCAGCTTCTTTTGCTTTTATTATGGAATTTTGAGCGAATGTTTCCCCTGTTTCTTCCGGATCAAATTCTCCTTTTGGCAAGATAAATTCTACATCACGGCCTTTTGATATTTCATTTACTTCTTTTAATTTATGTGCATTTCCGGTTGCAAAAACTACTTTTATACTATTTCCCATATCTTCTCTGCCTTTTTGAAAATTCATCAATACACTGTTCTAAAAGTTTTTTATCAAATAGTGGCCAGTACTCATCAATTACAATAATTTCAGAGTATGCTACCTGCCATAATAAATAATTAGACAAACGCTTCTCTCCTCCTGTCCTAATCAGAATATCCGGATCTGGCATCTGAGAAGTATATAAGTTTTCAGATATGATTTCAGGGGTTATTTCCTCAGATTTTAAACCCTTAGAGACAATTACTTTAACAGCATTTGTAATTTCATCTCTTGAACCATAATTTAAGGCTATTTGCAAATTTACACCCGTATTATTTTTAGTTTTTGCTTCTGCATTTAAAAGAACCTTTTGTAATTTTTTTGAGAGTTTTGATAAATTTCCTAAAAATGTTATTTTAACACCTTCTTTGTGCATTTCATCAAGTTGATTTTTTAAAGTTATAGCAACTAAATCCATCAAAAAATCAACTTCCTCTTTTGATCTTTTCCAGTTTTCAGTAGAAAAGGCATATACAGTAATATATTTAATTCCAAAATCATCACATGCTCTAACAGTTTTTCTAAGAGCTTCTACACCTTTTTTATGACCTGCAGCAGTAGGCAAATTATTTTCTTTGGCCCATCTGCGATTACCGTCCATTATAATTGCAATATGCTTAATATTTAAGTCTTTCACAATGTTTTTCATTATACAATTGCTCCATGTGAGGCATCTTGAACAGTTCTTGCATATTTAGAAAGATATCCCGATTTGCATTTTTGTTCAAAAGGCTTCAAATTTAAACGACGGCTTTCCAATTCATCATTTGAAATTAAAACATTTATTGTTCTGTTTTTTATATCTATTTTTATTTTGTCTCCATTTTGAATAAGAGCAATATTACCACCATTTGCAGCTTCAGGACATACATGACCTATACAGATGCCCCTTGTACCACCTGAAAAACGACCATCAGTTATCAGAGCGCAAGTTTTCCCCAAGCCTTTTCCAACGAGTAATGAGGTAGGAGCTAACATTTCTCTCATTCCAGGACCTCCCTTAGGACCTTCATACCTTATAACCACAACATCACCATCTGTTATTAAATCGTTTTCGAGTGCATACATTGCATCTTCTTCGCTGTCATAAACTTTTGCAACTCCTTCAAAGTTATAACAACTTTGATCTATACCGGAAATTTTAGTAACACAACCATCAGGAGCAATATTTCCATACAAAATTCCTAATCCTGGTTCTTTTGTAACAGGATTACTGTATGAACGGATTAATTCTGTATTAACATAAGCATTTTTGCAAATATCATAAACTGATAAACCTGAAACTGTATTTTTATCCTTAATTCCTATATTTGCATCAATAAGATTTTTCATCAATGCAGGAACACCTCCGGCATTATGAAAATCCGTCATTGTCGGATTAGCAGCAGGATCAAGTTTTAAAATTTGATGTACAATGTTACCCCATTTATCAAAGTCATCAATTTTAAGGTCAATATTAGCCGCATTTGCAATAGCAAGAAGATGCATTATAGAATTTGTACTTCCGCCCAAAGATAAATCGCAAATAATGGCGTTTGTGAGTGTCTCTTTATCAATAATATTTGAAGGTTTAATATTATTTTTTACAAGATTTACAATCTGAATTCCGGATTCAAAGGCGATGCGCTTTTTCTTTGATGACACCGCAGCAGAAGTTGCACAAAGCGGTAAGCTCATTCCCATCGCTTCAGTTAAGCAGGCCATAGTATTTGCAGTATACATCCCCTGACATGATCCAATAGTCGGGCAAGATTCTTCTTCTAACTCAAGAAGGCGATTTTGATCAATTTCACCATTGCGGAATTTTCCTACAGCCTCAAATGAGCCTTTTATCATTGTCAACTTCTGGCATCTGCTTTCCCCTTCCAACATTGGACCGGCAGTAACAACAATACAAGGAATATTAAGGCGCATTGCGGCAATTAGCATTCCCGGTGTAATTTTATCGCAATTTGACAATAATACTAAACCATCAAGCTGATGTCCTTGAGCAACCGTTTCTATACAATCTGCAATTAAATCTCTTGAAGGAAGAGAATAACGCATTCCATCATGCCCCATTGCAATACCATCACAAACAGCAGGCACACCAAAAATAAAGGCCTGACCTCCACCCGTATGAATTCCCTTTTCAATTTGTCTTTCAAGATCACGCATTCCGCAATGACCGGGAATTAAGTCAGTAAACGAACTTGCAATACCAATAAATGGGAGATCTAAACCTTTTCGTGAAACACCTGCAGCCATAAGTAAGCCTCTGTGTGGTGTATGTGCTATACCTTTTTTTATATTATCACTTCTCATTTGGATTCCTTATATTTGTAACTCTTTTAAAATTGGCTGCGAAGATAATTTATAAAAAATTCCTGCGGCCTTTTTAAATTTTACAGGTTCAGAACTAACGAAAATTTCTTCTTTACCTGCATTTCTCACAGATAATAAATTATTCTTTTCTAAATCCTCTTTTATAAATTTTGCAAAATCTGCTGCAGGATCTATAAATAAATCTTCAGGGGCAAATTTTGACAAGACTTTTGTTAAATAAGGATAATGCGTGCAGCCAAGAACAATCTTTTCAGGAGAGTTTTTAAGCATTTTATCAACATCATTTTTTATAATATCTTCAGCCTCTTTTGTACTAATTTTATTATTTTCCACAATATTCACCCAATGCGGGCAATATTGACCATAAACTTTTATTGATTTGTTATATTTTGATATTTCTTTTTGATATGCTCCTGACTCAATTGTTGCTTTTGTGGCAAAAACCCCTAATTTATCAACTTTCAGACTAGATAAAATTTTTGCAACAGACTGCACTATCGGATATAATCTAAAATCATAATCATTTTTTATAGTGTCATATATTACAGAAGATGTCGTATTGCAGGCCATCACAACAGCTTTACAGCCTTTTTGCTCAAAAAATTTTAATATAGGACGAGCATATTCTATAAGTTGTTCTTTTGATTTATCTCCATAAGGTACATGAGCAGTATCGCCATAAAAAATAAAGTTTTCATTAGGCAATATTTTTTTTACTTTGTCTAAAACAGTTAATCCGCCAACACCGGAATCAAAAAATGCAATTGGAGAATTATTCTTTAAAGTACTCATCTATACCCTCAGCTATAGCTTTTGCTGTAGCATTTTTCCTACTCTCAGATACAATTTGTGAACGCTCCAAAGGGTTAGAAATGAATCCCATTTCAACTAATATAGCCGGAGCCGTTGTATGATTAATAACATAAAATTTAGATTTAAACAAGCCGCGATCATTAGCTGAAATATTATTTAGCATTGATGCATGGATACATTTAGCCAAAAGCAGGCTATTATCCTTATAATAATGAGTTTCTATACCTGATGGCGAATCACTGTTGCTTGAATTTACGTGAATACTCACAAATATGTCAGGTTCAATATTTTCACTAAAATCAACACGTTCTTGCAAAGATACAGTTTTATCATCATTTCTTGTCATTTGGACGATATATCCTTTTTTGATCAATAAATTTTCAACCCTTTTGGCAACATCAAGAGTTATATCTTTTTCATAAATATTATTCCTTGTTGCCCCAACATCAGAACCACCATGGCCGGGGTCAATTACGACATATTTTTTTCCTGATATTTTTTTAGGAATAATATCTGGGATAACAACTTTTGGTTCTTCGATTTTTTTAGTAATTCTCCCATATGGCTTCAATAGCTTTTGCTTTACTCTTAGTGTTTTACCATCTGAACCGATTTGTATATTGAGATTATCAATATTTCCAGGATTAAAAACAAGCTTTATTCCGCCTCCATCTCTTTCAAAAACCTGAACATCTGAAAAAGGTGTACTTTTTAGCACATGCTTTATTTCGTTTTCTGAATAATCATTAACATTAAACATATACAATTCAAATAGCGTGGATTTCCGGGATAATCCAAAAATTACAGGATTATTAAATATTAGTTTAAAACCATAATTGAATTCATCCGTTCTCTCATCTTTTACAGAGGATAAATTTGTTGTCTGCTGATACAAAACTGATGGATTATTTTTTCTTATATCAATGAAAGCAAGCCTTTGTGAATCGGGATAAAATACAGGAATATATTTGTCCGGTTCATTAGAAGTTATTACAACTCTTGCGGTATTGTGGTCAAACTGACCAATTTTAATTGTATCTGCAGTATTTATTGAAACTTCTTTGTTTCTTAATACCGGATTTAAAACAGTATTGTTAATATCATATACAACCCTTAAAGGATTTGTAAGATAAAATGGCTTTGCAACAGAATAAGAACCTACTCCTGTTATTTGAGGAATCATTTTGTTAACAGATAATTCATCAATATAATATTTTGTATTAAGTAGTGTGTCCTTCTCAGATAAAACATAATCATTTTCATCATCCTGAGAATTTCCAAAAGATGAATTTATTTGACCAAACAAATCACCATGAGGCTTATTCATTTTAATCTTTAGTTCAGGTGATTCATAAAAAACAACGGGTTTTACTTCCTGATAAACACCTTGAAAATAATAATTATTTGAGGTTGTTGTATTAAATTTCAAAAACAAAGTGGAATTTATTTTTTTCAGCTGTATGTGATATGGATTAAACCCATCATTGTAATAAAAAACAACTCTTACAGTTTCAGGCTCCATCGAAAACTGGCTTACAACTATTTCATTAATCTCTTTTGACTTAACTATAATATCCTGTTTAGGGCAGTTTAATATAGCTTTCGGAATATCGAAATATGCTTTTTTTTCAGCAGCTATGACATGAAGTTTTGGAGGAACATCAAAAGAATAATTAGAATTATCGAAACTGTTAATTGTTAAAAATGAAGTAGAGTTGTCATAAACAACAGATGAAACTGTCAATATATCTCCAAGAGCAAAAACTCTCAGCGAAAAAAGCAGGATAAAAGCAAATATAAATAATATTTTTAACAAAACTTTTCTCATACATAATATTATAAACAATATTTGGGGTATCGCAAAAATGTTACACCAATATAATATTTTTAAAATATAAATAACACTTGAAATGAGATTATGTTTTAAATAAAATATGTATACGACATAATATTATGCGCCCGTAGCTCAGCTGGATAGAGCGTTTGGCTACGAACCAAAAGGTCGGGAGTTCGAATCTCTTCGGGCGTAAATAAAGCGAGATAGGGTATAATCCTATCTCGCTTTATTATGTCAGGAAGTATGAGAAACTCTAAATTGGAGTTCGGCGGATGTTATAAGTTTTCAGGACAGTGTATTTTGCGGTTAAAATGATTTTTTTAGGTTGTTTCCCCTGTGTGTTGGGGTTTTCAGCGTAGGAAGTTACCTACGAAAAATCGTTTACTCAGTCCTGAAAGTCCAAATTTTGAACCTACGAGTCCAAATTGTTCCCGTTTCTGTCCTAACTTTGTCCATAAAAGAGTTTTAGGCTCTTCGCCCCTTTCCGGCATCTTATTGCACCTGAAATGATTTTTCATGGGTTGGAAGGTGTTAAATTTTTAGAAAGTTTTAATCAAATTTTTATTTAGGTTGGAAGTATATGTAAAAGGTCGGAAGAAAATTAACATGAGGTTTCGGAAAAATTCCACAGACACATAACTATACAATGCTCGGAAATGGTGTTCCAATGCTTTAACTTCAGAGGTAATGTGTTCGTACCATGAATGACATATATATAAATATAAATAAGGTAGCAGAAGTTAAGGGGTTGAAAAGTACCCGTTCATTAAGAATGTCAATTAACAAAGGAAAATATAAAGCAAGAACAATTCCTGTTAATGGTGGTTATTCTTATGAAATATTATATTCATCTTTAGAACCTGAAGTTCAGGAAAAACTTGAAGATGAAGAAATCAGATCTACGGCTCTCGTTCCAAGCGTAGATTCAAAACCAACATTTATATCCGAGAGTGCAAGAATGACATCTTTGGCGAGAGCTGATATAGTTGCCGCATTGGAAAATATAAAGAGTAAATATAAGACTAAAAAAGAGGCAGAGTTTGTATTTTTGGATTTATACAATTCAGGAATGTTATTACCTCAAGTGTATAAATTCATTGGTAAAATCTCAATCGGAACTCTTCGCCGTTGGGTTAAATCATTTGAAGAAAAAGGAGCAGATGGATTAATTCCCCAACGCAGATATTCATCAATAAACGAATATCATACGATTTTAAATCAGGAAATGAAGGAAGTATTTTTAAGGTTTTTATTACATCCGAATAAATTTAAGGTAGGTAAAGCAATTACATTAACAAGATATGTTTTAGAAAAACGAGGGTATGAGAATATTCCGAGTGTAATTACATTCAGACGATTTGCTGATTATTATAAGAAAACAAATTATTCAAAATGGGTATTAATTAGAGAGGGTGAAAAAGCGTACCATGATAAAGTGGAAGCATATATTGAACGAGATATTTCAAAATTGGAAGTTGGTGATGTGTTAATAGCAGACGGTCACGTTCTAAACTTCCAAGTAATAAACCCATTTTCAGGTAAGCCGGCAAGAGCAACTCTTGTCGGCTTTTTAG
>CACXDL010000110.1 GCA_902766395.1 uncultured bacterium | reverse complement strand
TTTAGGAGTTTATATGTTTTGGGGTTAATGAACTATTTATATTTAGTGTTTCGACTACACTTAAATCTTATGTAATTATTATTGCACCAAAAAATTTTCCTGTCAATAATATGATTTTATAAATATAAATAATTACTCAAAACCCAGTAATAGTGTAGAAATTACACTTTACAAAACTTAACATCTCTGTTTTGAATTGTTAAATGTGATGTAAACATTAGGTTATTTATGTTGAAAATATAACCTCTTTTTGATATCATCCGAGTAGTTAAAATATTTAAAAGAGGATTAAAAATATGTCAGGACACTCAAAATGGGCAAATATCAAGAATAAAAAAGCAAAAACAGACGGACAAAAAGCGGTTGTCTTTCAGAAATATTCAAGAGAAATTATTGTAGCATCACGTCTTGGAGGACCTGATCCAGCCGGTAATTTCAGATTAAGAACTGCAATTGAAAAAGCAAAAGCTGCAGGGCTTCCTAATGACAATATTAAAAGAGCAATAGACAAAGGTGCAGGTGCAGGTTCTGCTGACAATTATGAAGAAATCACATACGAAGGATACGCAGCAGGCGGGGTTGCAGTTGTTGTGGAAGCGATGACAGATAACCGTAACAGAACTGCCGGAGACGTAAGAAGTATTTTTTCAAAATTCGGAGGAAATCTGGGAGAATCAAACTGCGTTGGCTGGATGTTTGATAAAAAAGGTTCAATAACATTTGACAGTGAAGGTGTTGATTTTGAAAAACTTTTTGAAACTGCAATAAATCTTGATGCTGAAGATGTTGAAGAAGATGAAGATTCTTATAGAGTTATAACATCAATTGAAAATTTCCAGACTGTTGTGGAAGGTTTGGAAAAAGAAGGATTTAAAAGCTCAAATGCGGAATTTACAAGAATTCCTAAAAATACAATTGATGTAACAGATGAAAAAACTGCAACATCTGTTATGAGACTAATCGATCGTTTAGAAGAGCTTGATGATGTTCAAAATGTTTATGCAAATTGCGAAATTCCGGATGAAATTGCACAAAATATAGATCTTTAATAATTATTAAATTTTTATAAATCGAGGCTGAATTTGATAAAAAAAATCGAAAAACTTTCAAAAGTTCTTAGCGAAAGTTACAGCGAAAAATCGCTGTACAGTTCCTTAAGAACTTTTTTTATTGATGATTTTGGAATTAAAGATTTTCAGATATTGACAAATGAAAATGAAGATTCACTACACCTTGAATACAGATATCCGATATACAAACATAAAAAATGCATAGGGCATCTTGAATTTGACAAAGACAATAAAAAATTGAAAGATTTTTTGAATGCATGTATGCCTTTCATATCACTGAAAATTCAAAACATATTGTTAAACGAGAGAATGCAAAGGGATATCGATTTTCATGACACAATGAGAAATATCGCAAAAATCATTGAATCCCAGTATGAATTAAATTATATAATTCCTATCATTGGAGAAATGCTTGATAAATTCTTTCCTGATTACCTTATATACATATTCTTAAAAGATGAAAATTTACAAGTTAATGCATTAGCTTGGCCATCAGCATGCAACGATAAAAATATTCTTGAGATGGTCAAAGACAACAAAATAAAAGAAAGCGAAAGAATTTACACTGTTCCGTTAATCAGTGAGTCAAAAAATGTTGGGGTTTTGGCTGCAAAAAGCACAGAAGACAAAATATCCGAAAAAGATAAAGAATACCTTACTCAAATATCCGGACAAATTGCAATTACCATACAAAGAGCAAATGTTTATGCAGAGATATTGAAACATGCGACACTTGATGCTTTGACAGGTTTTTATAACAGGCATCAACTCGAAGAACGTATAAAACAAGAAGTTGCCAATGCAAAGCGTCAGCATGCACCCCTTTGCGGAATTATGACTGATATTGATTATTTCAAAAATGTAAACGACACATATGGACATGCAGTTGGAGATCTTGTATTAAAAACCATTGCAAAAATTATTCGTGGTCAATTAAGAGAATATGATATTGCGGGCAGATATGGAGGAGAAGAATTTTCAATTTTACTTCCATTTACAAAAATCAATGAAGCAAAGATGGTTGCAGAAAGACTTCGTAAAACAATAGAAGAGAAAACAATAGATATTTCAAAAGTAAATTCCGAAGCAGGTGTAAAAAATCTGTCTATTACCATAAGTCTGGGGATATACGAAATTAAAGAAAGCGATAAAGATGAAGATTTAATGAAAAAAGCAGACAAGGCTCTTTATCAGGCAAAAAATACCGGAAGAAATAAGGTTGTAGTAAATGAAGATTGAAAAAATATGTAAAACACTTGAAGATACAAAAAAACTTGCTCAAAAATTTGCAAAATTAATTGAACAAGACGGATGCTTTATAAACCTGTACGGAGAAATAGGAGCAGGGAAAACAGCCTTTGTAAAGGAAGTTGCTTCTGCAATAGGTATAACAGAAAAAGTAACAAGTCCGAGTTTTGTAATTCTGAATGAATACCACAGTGCCAAAATACCTGTATATCATTTTGATTTATACAGACTTGAGCATGAAGGTGTAAAAACTATATACGACGAACTCAAAGAATATTCTGAAGGACAGCAGATTACTTTTGTTGAGTGGGCAGAGTTTTCCCAAAATCAAGTCCCGTTTGACCACATAAAAATAAATGTTACTTATGAAGACGATGACTCCAGGAAATATTCTTTTGAAGGATTTGGAGAAAAATGCAGTATGATAGTTGAAAAGTTAGGGAAATAAAATGAGAATATTAGTATTTGATACATGTCTTGATAAAATGTACGTTACACTAACAGAAGATAATATTATTTTGTCTTCAAAAATTGTCACAAACAAAGATAACAAGTATCATTCCGCATTTTTAATATCCACTATAAAAAAGATACTAAAAGATAATAGTTTAACTCCAAAAGATATAGATGCTGTTGGAACAAATATTGGTCCCGGCAGTTTTACAGGAATAAGAGCATGCACAACTGTTGCGAGAATAATGGCTCAACAACTTGATATACCTGCAATTGGAATTTCCTCACTGGAAATATTATCAAAAATCAACAACTCTGAAAATCCAACTCTTGTTGCATTGGACGCAAGAAAAAATTGCGGATATTTATACATTGATAACGAAATTAAGGGAGCAGTTCCCGTTGAAGAAATAGAAAGCATTATTAAAACAAGGGATTATTTTGTTATTACTGATGATAAACTTTTACCAAAACTTGGAGGGATATCATATCAGGAAAAAGAATATCCCCTTGGAGAAATTCTTGCTCTTTTGGTATATGACAAATTACAAACTCAAAAACCCGACTGGAGGGAATTAAAACCTTTATATATCCAACCACCACCAATGGGTTAACAAAAAAATAATTTTTTGACTTTTAGAACATGCATGAAAATTTTAGCAATAAATCAATACAAATACAATTACAATCTACCAAACAAAAATGAACAAGCACAAACAGAAAAAGCCACACTGACGTGTAGTGAGAAATTTTTGAAGTTAGATAAAATACCATTTTTAGGGGTCATATACACTTCTCAAAAATTTGAACAGGAATATCCGAAGTCATTTTTTAATAAAATACTTGCAGAAGGAGTACCATGTGCATACACAGGAATCGAGATGATATCCCGAGGAGAAATTGATAAGCTTGCATCCTCCGGAGTGTTTGAAAAACCCTCTGGTGAAAGTATTCCATATATTTCAAAATATAAACAGAGTTTATTTGATACCGAAAAAAGAGTTCTATCATATCTGGAAAAAGAATCTCATATACATCCGGAACTAAACATTCAGCAACTATTGCAACTTAAATATCCGGATGCTGAAAAAGCACTTATATCAAGGCAAGCTACAGTTCTAAATAAAATAAATATTATGGCAAGAGATCTCCCAGAAAAAGAATTTATAAAAGTGAGAGAACTTGTAAATAAATCATTTGATCTTATTTTTCAACAAAATCCCACCCCGGAATCAAGATTTCGCAGAAAAGGCTTTTTATATGAACTTGATAAAATTAAATTTTCCGATGAAGGTGTAAAAAACAAATTTTTAAAAATTGCAGAAAAACTTCCACAATCATCAGATTCAGTAAATTCTTTCATTGTAAAATATTCTCAACCATACAAAGTTAAGTATGATGAATATGGAAATGTAATTAAATACCCCAGGAATTCTGAAGAAATAGGTAAGAGACTTTTATACCCTTCTGTAGCCTCTGATGAACACATTTACCCACAAAAATTGTATAAACAGGAAGAAATTGCAAGACAGTGCGGTGATATATATGCTCAAAATTTAAGCGATTTAAGAGTTACAATATTAACAACAGCTTATATAAATACATTAAAAAGCGATTCTTTGATAGACAACTTCATTCATACAAATAAATATGATATCAGAAAAAATATTCAAAAACATATTGACAGATTAATAGAAATAGATAAAAAATGGTTAAAAGATGGCAGGATAGAAGATGCTAACAGACTTGCAAATTATATAGTTCTGCTCAAAGAAGAATTTGAAAGACGTTCGGAAATTACAAGACCTGATATCAATTTTTTTGAAACCTATAACAAGCCACAAATAGAAAAAGCATACAAAAAATATCTTGAAAGAAGAAAGAATAAAGAAATATAACGAAAAACAAGAATCATAAGATTCTTGTTTTATATATGGGGTTACGAATAAACGATATAAAACTTTTATTATATTGCAAAGAACAAAAACATAAACATACAACCAATTGAAACGGCACTAAATAAAAACCAAGTGTGCATAACAGGATGCTGATAAGACCAAATTTCTTTAATTGTTGTAGTTGCTTCTGAAATAGTTTGCATGTTTCTCTCTCCAATATCTATATTTCTATTTTCTATTTTTATCAAAAAACTACATCACCCATTTAGTTGATTATTGAATAATTTTTTATTATCATTAATCTGCTATGAAAAAAGTTGAATTATTATTACCGGCCGGAAATATAGAAAAGTTAGAATACGCAATTCGCTATGGAGCAGATGCGGTATACCTGGGGGTAGTTGATTTCAGTTTAAGAGCGATGAGAAAAGGTGAACTTATCACTTTTGAAAATCTTAAACAAGCTATAGATTTGGCTCATTCTTTAGGCAAAAAAGCATACATGACACTAAATATTTTTGCTTTTAATAAAGATATTAAACATTTGGAAGAATGTATTGAAATTATAAAAGATGCAAATCCGGATGCAATTTTAGTTAGTGATTTTGGAATTATGCGTTTATTAAAAAAATACATGCCTGATACAGATTTGCATATAAGCACCCAAACTAATATTCTTAACTATGAATGTGTAAAATTTTGGCAGGATATGGGAGCAACAAGGGTTGTGCTTGCAAGAGAACTTTCAATTCCGGAAATAGCAGAAATTAAAAAACAAGTTCCTGATATGGAAGTTGAATGTTTTATTCATGGTGCACAATGTGTTTCTTTCTCAGGAAGATGCTTACTGAGTGATTATTTTACACAGGGTGAAAGAATTTCAAATCAGGGAAATTGCTGCCAGCCTTGTCGTTGGAGCTATAAACTTGTTGAAGAAACAAGACCAAATGAATACTATGAAATAAATGAAGGAGTTCATGGAACCCATATTTTAAGCCCAAAAGATTTATGCCTTGTGCATCATTTAAAAGAAATGATAGATGCCGGAGTTGACTCATTTAAAGTCGAAGGAAGAACAAAAAGTTTGTATTATGTATCAGCAGTTGCAAAAACATATCGAGAAGCTATTGATGAACTTTATGACAACCCGAATGCAGATATGTCAAGATATTTTGACGAATTAAAAAAAGTCGGCAACAGAGGTTATACAACCGGTTTTGCATTAGGCGATGGCGCAGGAGAATACAGTTATGATTTATCAAAAGGACTCGCAGGTGCAGATTTCCTATTCGAATTTCATGGAAAAGAAAAAATCAATGGAGAAGATTTATATTTTGTAAAAATTAAAAATAAAATTCTTCTAAACGACGATATTGAAATAATTTCTCCATCAGAGCAATTTACAACAGAAGTTCTCGCCATCTATGATAAAAATGGAGAAAAACTTGATGTAGGAAATACAAATGCAGAAGTTTACATAAAATTTGCACAAGAACCGAAAGACTACCAATATGCAATGGCTCGGACTATAGGAATAAAAGAATTTACATAATAAAGGAAAGATATGTTTATTAAACCTGATTACAATTTAAAAAGCATATATGACATTGATTTAGAAGAACTTCAACAACAGGGAATAAAAGCTATATTGTTTGATCTTGACTCAACTTTAATGGCTTCTAAATCCGGTTTTTATACAGATGAAGTATATAGTTTCATAAAAAGAGTAGAAGAAAAATTTTTTATGGCAGTTGTATCAAACAATAAAAATCCTGAATATATAAAAAAAGTAAGTGATCTTTCTCATTTTCCTGTATTATTTGAAGCATGCAAGCCTAAAACAGGCAAAATCAGACAATTCTTAAATAAACACAACATAAAACCTAAAGATTGCGTTTTGGTCGGTGACAGACCTTTGACAGACATTCTTTGCGGGAAATTCTTGGGATGCAAAACAATTCTTGTTGATTCAATTACTGCAACTACAGAATCCAAACTTGTCAGATTTGTCAGAGCATTAGAAAGATTAAGTATAAAAAAATAAAACTACTCAATCTATGGATTGATTTTTATTTAATACATTAAAAGTGTTACAAAAGATAAACCTGCTAAAACCAGTATTAGCAGGCATCTTGGCAGATTTTCCTACAAATAGTGTAATGCAATTATCATTTTTGCCATATATAAAACAATATGATATTATACTGTAAGATGGTTTGTAGTATCTTCTACAGACAATTAATAAATCAATTTACAGACAAATGGGCAGGAATAAAATTGTATAAGGGCTATTTTGAAAAGGGAATTTATGAAAAAACAAGCATAAACAAAAAATATTTTTGGGGCTTGTTCATTGTAATAATCGGAACACTATTTTTCGTTAGTGGTTGTAATTCTAAACAAGATCAACCTCAAGAACCTGTTATTCCGACACCGGAAGCTGTCCAGCCTCAAAATCTTGGAATCCAGGATAAACACTCAAAAAAAACAACCATAAATACAGAACCCCTTGCAAACTCCAGCAAAATGGTTTCATACGATGTTGGCACTTTTGGAAGATCAAATCCTTTTATGCCATACGGAGAATTTCAAGCATACGAAAACGCAAGAAATTCAGCAATTGCAGAAGCAAATGCTCACAATGCAAACATTGCTCGAATTAATAAATTAAAAAATATAAGAATAAGGGAAGAAGATGATATAAACAGATATGGCTTTAATTTTCCTGTACCTCCGACATCACTCGCGAGTGGTAATTCAACCGCACTTAAAATCACAAAAACAAAAGTGGTTGGGATAATGTACAATCCTGATAGCCCTTCAGCCATTATAAATGTCGACAAAAAAGATTATCTTGTAAGGCCGGGGGATAAAATAATTGATGAAAAGTATAAAGTAGTAAAAATTAATCCAAATTGGATAACAGTAACAATGGGTGCGAATGTATATTCTGCAGCTATTGGAGAGCTGTTTTCCAAGGAAGGAATACAAACAAACCAAACAGATATGTATAACTTGAAAAACAGGTTTGGCGGAAGAAGAGGATAATAATAAAAATAATAATTGGGAGCAAATATGAAAAGTAGTATTGGGAAAAAAATTGTAACAAGCATTGTTTTAACGGCTTTCACAGTAATGAATGCCGCTCAGGTAGTGTTTGCAGTCGATGATTATTATAAACCTGCGATAAGATCTAATAACGGGAATTCCGTCGATGTTAATTCACTTGAAAGAATACACAATGGAGATTCTATAGTTAATCTAAGCTTAAGAGAAGCTGATATCCAACAAGTCTTAAGAATGTTTGCAGACCAGGCCGGAATGAATATCATACTATCTGAAGAGGTTTCAGGAAATGTTACAATGGATCTTGTCAACATACCTTTAGAAAGAGCCCTTGATCTTGTTATAAAAACAAATAAATTACAGTACGAGATTACTGATAATACCCTTATAATTGCACCTGAAGGACAGGAATTATCATTAAGCAAACCTAAAAATATGGTGTTCATACCTGTTAAATACGTTAGCGCAAGTTCTCTTGCAAATTTTTTAAATAAAAATATATTCAACAAAGACGGCGCGCCTGGGGTTTCTAAAAAAGCTATCGTTACAGTAAACCCTGCAAATAACGAATTGATAATTATGGGTACTGAAAGCGATGCAACTTTAGCTCAAAAAATTGTAGATCAATTTGACAAAAAACCTCAAATTACAACCTTTAAAGTAAATCATACAACACCTGCAGAGATGGCAGATTTAATATGTTCAACTTTATTGCCTGCAACAATGAACCAAGAAGGTGGTAAAACCGGAGGAGCTGCAAGCATATCAGGAGTTCCTACAGGCTTTGCATCTGCCAGCGGTGGCGGAGGTGGAGGTGAAGGTTTGTCTGTTGGAGGAGGAACTATGGTTTGTTCTATAGACCAAAGCGTTCAGGCAGACTCTATCGAATCTCCTGCATTTAAAAACTTGACTGTAACATATTTTCCAACCCTTGGAACAATACAAATTATTGGGGGCTCTGAATCTCAAATAGAAATGATTCGAGATTACATAGCTGAAAATGATAAAAAAGCACCTCAAGCATATCTTGAAGTTCAGATTATTTCATTATCAGAACAAGGAAGTAAAACTTTTGACAATACGTGGCAATTCTTAAGTCATAGCTTCTCATTCAACGCTGGTAACGGAGGAATTTCAACAAACCCTATTCATCCGATCTTCTTTGCAGGAAAAGGGTTTGAAATAGAAGACAGCAATAGCTATGACAGTACAAAACATGCATATGATATATCAGGAGCATTGAATAAATGGTCTCATTCTCCTCAGTTAGTTTATACAGTTAATTATCTTGTAGAAAACAATAAGGGTCGTGTGTTAGCTAATCCTAGAGTATTATTAACAAGTGGCCAACAATCAACAATTGACTTGACCTCAGATTATGTTTCAAAAGTAACATCTCAATACCTGGACGGTACCGGTCAAGGATCATCTCAAGTACAAAAAGACTACGATATTCAGAGTGATAATGGTATAAAAGTAACTATTACACCGTTCATAAGCCCTGATGGATATGTAACATTAGACATTTCACCGGAATACAGTGTTATCGGTTCACAAATATTTGAAAAACAAGAAACAGAATATCCTGATCTTGTTGCAACATTACTTCAAAGAAGAAACCTTGATTTAAAAGGGGTAAGAATAAAGGATGGCGAAACTCTTATTATTGGAGGTTTGATACAAGAATCCGAAACTAAATCTGTTAAAAAGATTCCTTTCCTTGGAGACCTTCCTGTAATCGGTATGTTCTTTAGAAGTACGGGAACTCAAAAATCTAAAGAAGAAATGGTTATTATGTTAACGCCACAGATTTTAATAGATACAGAAGATGAATTAGTGGAAGATACGGCACTATAACATCGGAAAACAGATAAATAATAATGAATGCACTTATATTAAGACTTAAAAACAGTATAGATAAAAATCTTATTGATAGTATAGATAAAGATTTAATGGGAGAACATTTGTTTGTCCCTATAAATATCAAGCAGAATTTTTTATTTGTTGCCATATCAAAAAGTTCTAATAAAGAAAAAATAAATCAGATTTTAAAATCAATATTTAAAAATCCGATAAAGTTTATGCTTGTTGGCGATGACGATTTAAGAGAATTATTAACAAGTTTTATAAGTGCAGATAAAATATCCTCTGATATTGGTTCCGGGTCTTCTAATACTCCTGAGGGACAAAGCACTGGTTTAGACGGTTTTCCCAAGTCAAAATTAGGCGAAATGCTTATTGCTAAGGGATATGTAACAGATGTTCAATTGATGAATGCATTGGCTGAAAGCAAAAAAAAGAACATGCCTATTGGTTCAATGCTATATGACATGGGAATAATCAGTCTTGAGCAGTTAAAAGAAGTTTTACACACACAAACCGGCTATGAAATGGTAACTTCAGAACAGCTCCAGCAACAAAAAGATTTCGTAAAAATATTACCTGAAGATTTTATAAGAGCAAATTCTGTTATACCTGTAAGTTCTGATGGGAAAACCCTTATTGTAGGTGTAGTAAAGCCCTTAAAACCTGAAATCCTAAAACAAATAATCTATTTGTCCGGTCAAAATCCTAAACAATTATTAATGACTCATTATGAGTTTAATAATTCTATAGAAACATTCTTCTCGCAAGCTAAAAAACAAACAGATGAAATTATTGAGCAAATAAAAACAGAAAGTTTAGAACAAGAAGAAGAAGCAACATTATGGTCACAAATTGATAACGAACTTCAGGATTCAACCGGTTCTGTTGCAAAATTTGTAAATCAAATTATCACAAATGCTATTGAGAATAAAGTTTCTGATATTCACATAGAACCAAGAAATACCGGATATATTGTAAGATATAGGAAAGACGGCATGCTACAAAAAGTTCTTGATATCCCTAAAAAGGTCGAGACCTCTGTTATTACCCGTTTCAAAGTAATGTCAAGAATGAATATTGCAGAACAAAGGCGACCTCAGGATGGTACTTTTTCATTAACATATAATAATTGTTCATACGACTTTCGTATAAATACACTACCTGTATCAGGGAGAGAAAAGGTCTGTATTCGTATTCTGGCTCCGGCTGTTAGTTTAGAATCCGGAGATAAAGAAATTAAACTGGTTGGTGCAAACTCAAAAGATATCGAAAAAGTATTACAAATGGTATCTTGTCCAAACGGTATTATTTTAACATCCGGTCCTACCGGTTCAGGTAAAACAACAACATTATACTCAATATTAAAAAGTTTAAATGATGAAACGGTTAATATTACAACGATTGAGGATCCTATAGAAATCAAGCTTGATGGAATTAATCAATCTCAAGTAAATGCAAAAGCCGGTATCACATTTGCATCATGTATGAGAGCTATCTTGCGTCAGGACCCTGATATTATTCTGGTCGGTGAAATTCGTGACTACGAAACACTCGAGACTGCTATTTCAGCAGCCTTGACAGGTCACCTTGTATTAAGCACCGTTCACACAAACTCCGCAGCAGCTACAGTTACTCGTTTAATTGAAATGGGAGCAAAAGATTACCTTGTATCATCAACATTGTCAGGTGTCATTGCACAACGTCTTGTAAGAAGATTATGTGATCATTGTAAAACAGAATATCATTGCACAAGAGAAGAAGCATTGATGCTTACAAAAGATGAATCTAAGATTAAATTACTTATGGACACGCCTATATATAAACCTACAGGATGTAATAAGTGCGGATTTCAGGGTTATAAAGGTCGTTTAGGCGTTTACGAAATTATGCCTATTACAAAAGAAATTAAAAAATTAATTGCACAAGGTGCTCATGATTTGGAAATTGAAGAATGTGCAGTTAAAAACGGAATGTCCACTCTTCAGGGGGCATGCTTTAACCATGTAATTAACGGTATAACAACAGTAGAAGAATTTGTCAGAGTTCTTGGTATGGCGGGCGAATAATTATATGACAATATTTAATTATACAGCATATAAAAATGGAACAAGTGAAATTGTAAAAGGAAAAATAGAAGCAGATGATATGCGTTCTGCAAGAGCAGAAGTGTATAAGCAAGGCCTGACACCAACTTCCATAATTGAAGACCAGACTGTAAACAAAAAAAATGAAAAGAAAAAGCCTCTTGGCAAAATGCCTAAACTCGGGCTTGCAGATCAAATAGATTTTACTTCTACACTACAAATATTATCAGCCTCAGGTATTTCAATTATTGAATCACTGCTATTTATAGAAAATGATGCTGCTAAATTAAAAATTAGGCAAGTTGCAGCAGAATTAAGACGACAAATTATGAATGGAGGAACATTCGGAGGCACAATCGCAAAATATCCTGAACAGTTTGGTCAAGTTTATATTGGTCTGGTAAAAACAGGGGAAGATGCCGGTGAATTAGAAAAAACATTAGACAGACTTTTAGAATTACTGAGCAAACAGGCTGCTATCAGAAGTAAAGTTATTGGAACACTTATGTATCCTGTATTTGTAATTGTATTGGCTGTATTTATTGTTATTGTTATGCTGGTTTTTGTATTTCCGGTATTCAAAGAGATGTTTGATTCTATGGGTATGAAATTACCTATGATTACTCAAGTCTTAATGGATATGGGATTATTTTTAAAGAAAAACTGGCCGGTAATACCTATTGGTGCAGCAGCAATTGTAGGATTCATCAATTTTATATTTAAATGGAAACCTTCAAAATGGAAAATTGACGAGATATCTTTAAAAATACCAGTTTTGTCAAAACTAGTTCAATTTTCAAATTTTGCAAATTTCATTTCCGTAATGCAGGTTGCTTACGATGCAGGTGTTCCAATTCTTGAGTGTTTATACCTTGCAAACTTAACACTTACAAACCACACTCTCGAAACCAGAGTTAACGAAGCAACATCCAGAATTCAACAGGGTCAACATTTATCTGCAGCGTTAAGAGCAACAAGGACAATGCCTAAAATGATCTTATTTATGATCGCAACAGGTGAACAATCCGGTCGTTTGGGCGACATGCTTGGACAAGCAGTAAGTTATATTGACAAAGAACTTGACGCAATTATTGATGTCATGACAAAAATGATTGAACCAATAATGCTTATTGTTATCGGTACAATCGTTCTTATTTTGGCAGCAGCATTGTACTTACCATTATTTGCATCGTACATGGGAATGTAACAAATATTAATGCAACAGATGATAATATTTCATGTAATCAGCCATAATCATTGAACTTGTGGCATTTACTACATTTGCTTTTACGGTTTGTTCACCATCTTGTTGAGTTTTATTATCAAGTTTACTTAAATCGTCATGCTTTGGCTGAACTTCCTGCTGTTTTTGAACATTATTATTCTCTTCCACTATGGATTGAATTTCTTCTATTATTTCTTCGTGAAGTTTTTTATCTCCGTCAAAAGATCCTGTAGATTTGACACCTGCAACATCAAGATCTTCAAGAATTTCAGCCCACTGGCTGTAATTTGTTATACTTGTACCCTGTGCCTGGGCAGCCTCTTGTAATCTTCTCAATTCTTCAACTGAAGATACTTTTTCATCAGCCATGATAAGCTCTCCTTATAAAGTTTCTCTCAAATATAAAAAGTAAATACGACAGATGATATTTCAGAAGGCTAATATTTTGTAACATATATTAACAATTGCAAATAAAACTGTATTTGTAATATAATTAGGGGGTATAAGCATAAATCAGACGAGGGACTAAAGGATGACATTAAGATTTGATTGCGGAGAAGTTATCACAGCAATGGTTACCCCTATGAATGCAAAGGGTGAAATTGATTATGATAGAGTTGAAACTCTTGCAAAACATTTGATTGAAAACGGAAGTGATGCCCTATTAGTTGCAGGAACAACAGGGGAATCACCGACGCTTACAAATGAAGAAGAAAGAGAATTAGTAAGTACAGTAAAAAGAGCAGCACAAAATAAAGCAAAAATAATTTTAAGCGCCGGTTCAAATTGTACACGTACAGCAATTGAATTCTCCAAAAATGCTCAAAAAGAAGAAGCTGATGCAATTCTTTCAGTTGTTCCGTATTATAATAAACCGAATCAAAGAGGGCTTATTGAACATTACTCTTCTATTGCAAAATCAACAAACTTGCCGATAATACTATATAATATTCCTTCAAGAACAGGAATAAGTCTAGAACCGGCAACAGTTGCATATTTAGCCTCAGAATTCGAAAATATTGTTGGTATCAAACAGAGTTGTTCGGATATGGATAAAGTTACCGAAATAAGAACTTTGTGTCCTGACGGATTTTCTATATATTCAGGAGATGACAGTTTGACTTTACCTATGTTATCACTTGGTGCAACAGGGGTAATTTCTGTAGCTTCTCACCTGTTTGGCAAAGAAATTAAATCAATGATAAGAAACTTTAAAGCAGGAGATGTTTTAGCTGCACGCAATATGCACAAAAAATTATATCCTGTATTTAAAAATTTATTTATGGCACCAAATCCAATTCCTGTTAAAGCAGCATTGGCTTATAAAGGATTAAGCGAAGAATTTGTAAGAAAACCTTTAGTAACTTTAACAGAAGACGAAAAAATTAAATTATATAAAATAATTGATCAAGTAAGACAAGAACTTGAAGATGGCGAATAAAGCAGTAATAGTATAAAGAGGATAGAAAATTGAAAAACAAAATTATCATGTTTTGGGTAATTGTAGCAATTGTAATCGCATCTATAATTACAATTTACAAGAAACCAACAAAATTAGGACTTGATTTAGTCGGTGGTTCAAGAATTATGCTTGAAGCACGTACAACAGAGTCTGTAAGAAAAATAACACCGGATGTTATGAATCGTTTACAATTTGCAATTGAAAGCCGTGTAAACAAACTTGGTGTATCAGAAACAAGTGTAGCACAGGTCGGAGATAAAAGACTTTTGGTTGAAATTCCTAACGTTACAGATTTGAAAGAAGCTGAAGCATTTTTGGGTAAAACTGCTCAACTTGAATTTAAAAAACCAATAATTGTAAACGGACAACCAAAGAGAGATGATAAAGGTTCAATTATCTGGGGAAGCGCAGGTTTGACGGGGGAAGACCTGAAATCTGCAACAATAGGTTCTGATGCAACTGGCCAATGGACTGTTTCATTAGAATTTAACGGTAAAGGTGCAACCAGATTTGGAGAATTGACTTCTGAATTAGTTGGTCAGCAAATGGCAATTTTCTTCGATAATGAAGAAATATCCGCTCCTGTAATCAGAGAAGCAATATACGGTGGCAGGGCAGAAATTTCAGGAGGAGATGCCGGCGGATTTAAATATGAAGAAGCAGAAAGAATGGTTAACCTGTTAAATGCCGGAGCATTACCTGTTCCTTCAGATATTATTCAGGAAAATACAGTAGGCCCTACATTAGGTGCTGCAAGTATCGAAAAATC
>CACXDL010000109.1 GCA_902766395.1 uncultured bacterium | reverse complement strand
TTGTTTATCTGCGGTGGAGCTTTTGTCGGTTTAGAAAAAATTATCGATGCAAGGGCAGGCCAGGGCAATGCAGTTGGCTTTGGAACAGCATCTTTATCTCAAGCAGAAAAAGATGCAAATGCATTAAAGATGCTTAAAAAGCTTCAACCGGAAGATCTTTTAAAATTCGGCCTTATTCCTGAATTTATTGGAAGAATTCCAGTATATGCCGTTTTGGATCAATTGAATGAAAAAACATTAAAGATGATTTTATCAGAGCCAAAGGATGCAATCTTAAAACAATATCAAGCTTTGTTAAAAATGGATGGTGTTGATTTAGAATTTGAACCTGAAGCAGTTGATATGATTGCAAAAGAAGCAATAAAACGTAAAACAGGTGCAAGAGCATTGCGTTCTATAGTAGAAGAAATTATGCTGGATGTAATGTACGAAGTACCGTCAAAAGATAATGTAGAGAAATTTGTAGTTACAGCTGATATGGTTAAAAACAGAAAAAATGCAGAAGTTGTAAAACTTCCTACAAAATCTGATGTTGATTAAATTTCAGCGTAATTATAGCTAATTAAGAGTAAAGAGCGAGTTCTTAATATCAGGACTCGCTATATTCTTGCAAACAGTTTGATTTTATGTAAGAATGTTTTTAAGTAGCAGATGGGGTATTGATTATGGGAGAGTCAAAAACACTTATATTAATTGATGGTCATGCATTGGCTTTCCGCCAATATTTTGCGCTGGAAAGAACAAATATGCAAACAAAAGATGGAACTCCTACCTGGGCTGTATATGGCTTTTTTAAGGCAATCTTCGATTTACTTAAAAATAAAGACATAAATGCAGATTCTATAGGTGTTGCTTTTGATGTATCTCATAACACTTTCCGAACGGAAAAATATGAAGATTATAAGGCTAACAGAGAATCTATGCCAGATGCTATGCAAATACAAATGGGCTTAATATATGATGGTTTAAAAGCTTTTAATATTCCAATATACACTAAAGAGGGTTTTGAAGCAGATGACGTTATTGGTACTATATCTAAAAGAGCTTGTGAATTAGGTCATAAAGTTCTGATATTAACCGGCGATCAGGATTCTTTTCAGTTGATTGATAAAGATGGTTGTGTAAAGGTTATAATTCCATCAAAAGGAGATTTAATTGAGTATAACTGGGATAAAGTATATGAAAAATTGGGAGTTTATCCAAATCAGGTAATCGATTACAAAGCTTTAAGGGGGGATACTTCTGATAATATTCCGGGTATAAAAGGTATTGGAGAAAAGACTGCAGTTAAGCTTTTGGAAGAATTTGGAACTGTAGATAATGTCTTGGCAAATGCAGATTTAATATCCGGGAATTCAGTTAAAGAAAAGGTCAAATCCGGTGTTGAACAGGCCAAAATGAGTAAATATCTTGCGACAATCGTAAGGGATGTTGATATTGATTTTGATTTCGAAAAGACAAATATTGAACTTCCGGATATTTCAAAAGTTACAGAATTTTTCAGAAGTCTTCAGTTTTATAGCTTTCTAAAAAATATAGAATATATATTGGGTACATTTAATAAAGATGTGAATGTAAGTCATGAAGTTGCACAAAATCCGCAAATTTCTGTAAACGAAGACAATGGTCAATTGGGGTTATTTGCCCAGGCAGTACAAAATGAAGTAAATAAAGTAGATTTTAATTATGAAGGGAAGCTAATAACCGATTCTTCTGATTTTGAGCAATTAATAAAAGAAATTTCGAATAAGAAAATAATTTCTGTAAGAAGTTATGCAAAGTATGTAAATGCAGTTAATTTTGAGTTGTATGGCTTGGCTGTTGGAGTTTGTGAGGAAGTGAAGTATGTGGATTCTAAATTTCAGTTTTCTTCAAATTTAATTCCAAAAGTTTATTATATTCCGTTAAATCATAATTTGAGTGCTCACTTACAAGTTGATTTTGTTATGAATTTATTAAAACCTATAATAGAATCTAGTGAGATTAAAAAAATTGTATATGATACCAAAACTGAATCAAATATATTTTATAAATACGGATTAAAACTAAATAGTGTAATCTTTGATTTGATGCTTGCCTGCTATATAAAAGATTCAAGTTCTTCAAATGATTTTGATATTCAATGTATGGAAAAGATAAATCATATTCTCCCGTCAATGGTTACTGATACTAAAAAATCAGACTTTTCAGCAGTCGATATCTCTACAATTAAAAATTATGTATTTGATTCTACTGCATCAATGTTTGAGCTGGCAAGGTATTGGAACAATAATTTAGAGGGTAAAGAAACTGAGCTTTTAAATAAGGTGGAAATACCTCTTGCTTATGTTCTTTCTGAAATGGAAATAACCGGAGTTTCAATAGACAAGGATTATTTAAATCAACTAACAGCGGACTTTGATTCCAAACTTGTAAAGCTTGAGGGACAAATTTATGAATTAGCCGGGGAAGTTTTTAATATAAATTCCCCAAAGCAGGTTGGAGAAATATTATTTGATAAATTGCAGTTAAAAACCTCAAAAAAGAGAGGCAAATCTAAAAATTCGACAAGTGCGGAGGTTCTTCAGTCATTAGCTCAAGACTATGAAATAGCTGGTTTGATATTGGATTATCGTAAATATGCAAAATTAAAATCAACTTATACTGAGGCTTTGCCTTCATTAATTGAAAAAGATGGTCGTATACATACTACTTATAACCAGACAGTTACAACAACGGGAAGATTGTCTTCTTCTAATCCGAATTTACAAAATATTCCTATAAGGTCTGAAGAGGGTAATAAAATTCGTCGTGCATTTGTTCCTTGTGATAGAAATAATTATTTTATATTGTCTGCGGATTATTCTCAAATTGAATTAAGAATCCTTGCACATGTGACAAAAGATGAACAACTAATTGAGAATTTTAAATCCGGTATTGATGTTCATACTCTTACAGCCTCAAAAGTTTTTGATGTCCCGGTAGAAGAAGTAACAAAAGATATGCGTTATAAGTCAAAAGCTGTAAATTTTGGTATAGTTTATGGCCAAAGTAAATATGGTTTGGCAAAATCGTTGAAAATAACTCCAGCCCAAGCAGAATTTTTCATAGATAAGTATTTTGAAACATATCCTAATATTAAATTATACATGGATTCTATTGATGAATATGTAGAAAAAGAGGGGTTTGTAGAAACAATTTTTGGCCGTAAACGTTATTTAGAAAAAGAAATAAACAGCCCGAATGCTATGATAAGAGAATTTGCAAAAAGAGCGGCCATAAATCATCCGATACAAGGATCTGCCTCAGATTTAATTAAAATTGCAATGATTGATTTTGCAACAAAGTTGAAAGAAAATAAATTAAAGTCTAAAATGATAATGCAGGTTCATGATGAACTTGTCGTTGAGGTAGAAAAATCAGAGTTAGAAGTCGTTAAAAAGCTGATAACCGAAGCAATGGGACTAAACCAGCCTCTGCGTGTCCCTTTAGTTCTCGATATAAATACAGGAGAATCATGGAAAGAATCTTAAAATTATTGTCAGTATTGCTTGTATCTTTTGCTTTCTTCCAGGTAGGGGCGTATAGTGCAGATTTAAGTACATTAGTTTCTGTACAAAATGTAAAATATTCAGACTGTACCAAAGTTTTTAATACTGATAATATTTCATTATTCTACTATACAATTGCTTCAATAAATGCAAATAGGTTTACTATTGATGAAATTCAGTCAAAATCCGGGTATATACTTTTTTCTGCTGTTAATAAACAATTTTTGGCAACTGTTTCAAATGTAAATGTAAAACAAGCCATGTTAAAGATTACCCCTGTAGATAATAATTATTATTTTCAAATGGGGATAGTTTCAAATATTTTTAAATATATAGATATAAATATTAATACAAAAATTGAAAACGTAAATTTCAACTAATTTGTGGAAATATTTTTAAGGTGTTTTGAGTTGTTATCTTAGCAATATCGTCAATATCGGTCTTTCTTATGTCTGCAATTTCTTGTGCTACATATTTTACATACATTGGTTGATTTTCTTTCCCTCTGAACGGTACAGGGGTTAGGTACGGATCATCTGTTTCCAATAATAGATATTCTAAAGGTATTTCTTTTGCAACTTGTTTGGCTTTTTTCCCGTTTTTAAATGTTACAACTCCCCCTAATGCAATATAAATTCCTTCTTTAATGCATTCTTTTGCAAATTCCAAACTTCCGGAAAAGCAATGCATTATTGCTTTTGAATTTTTATTATATTTTTTTAGTATTTCCAGAGTATCAAAATGTGCATCTCTTGAATGAATATTTAGTGGTAAATTCATTTCATTGGCAAATTCTATTTGTTTTATGAAAACTTCTTTTTGCAGATCAATATATGTCTTGTCCCAATAATAATCAAGACCGATTTCCCCAATTCCAATAATTTTGGGATTATTTTTTATAATATTTTCCATGTCTGATAATGTTTTATCCGTAAAACCTTTCACTTCTTCAGGAAAAACACCTACATATCCGTATGTGTTTTCATGGTTTTTAACAAAATTATCAACTTCAAAAATGTCAGTAGCTGATGATGATGGTACAATTATTGTAATATCATTTTCTATGCAATTCCTGACAGCAATATCCGGGGATAAAGTTTTTAGCATGTTTACATGAGAATGAGTGTTAATAAATCTTGTCATATGTGCATTATAGCACAAATTTGTAGTATAATTTTTTTATGAAAATATCAATAGCGCATTTATATCCAAAGTTATTAAACCTCTATGGAGATATGGGTAATGTTATTACTCTAAAAAAACGCTGCCAATGGCGTGGGATAGAGGTTGATTTCGAGGAGGTAAATTCCGGAGACAAAATAAAGGAGCACGATCTTTACTTTATTGGAGGAGGTCAGGATAAGCAGCAGGAAGAAGTTAAAGATGAGCTTCTTTCAAATAAATCAGAACTGCAAGCTCAGAGTAAAGATGGCGCTGTATTTCTCGGAATATGCGGAGGATATCAGTTATTTGGTCATTATTATCAGCCCCATGATAAAGATAAACTTGAAGGGATTTCTATCATGGATGCCTACACTGTTGCCGGTAATAAAAGATTTATCGGAAATGTTACCGTAAAAACTGATTTCTTAACTCCGAATACTCTTGTCGGATTTGAAAATCATAGCGGTTTGACTTATCTTCAGGGTGGTACAAAACCTCTAGGGATCGTAAGAGTAGGAAATGGAAATAATGGAAAAGACGGTTTTGAAGGTGCCAGATTTCACAATGTTTTTGGAACATACCTGCATGGTTCTCTCTTACCCAAAAATCCTCACTTTGCAGATTATTTAATAGAACTTGCACTGGAAAAACGCTATGGAGAGAAGGTAAAACTGGAACCTTTAGACGATAATATAGAGCTTGCCGCTCATAATTCTGTAATTTGCAAGTCGTATTAAAATATAGATATAAATTATGCGCAAATATTTTTTTTTTCGCGGTTTATTTATTTTAAAATAGGAGGTATAAATATGCGTATATGTCCGGTAAGTAATTTATTGAGTAACCGTACAAGGTTTACAGGGGTGTTAATTAAGAAAGATGAATATTCAGATAGTTGGGATTATCATGGCGAAAAAAGCGGTAGTAGTATAGATGGCCATTATGTTGGATCTCAAGATATTGATTATTATACCTATTTCCCTTTCTCTGATGAATCAGAGGATAAAATCAGGGAAGAAATTTATAAAAATTCCGTAGTAATAGATTATACTTCTCTTGGCATGGGTGGCGGCTATGAATGTATTGTAACCCGAGGAAAAACTCTGCCTTATTCATCAAAAGAATGGGCAAAATTATCTGATGTAGATCAAGAAAAAATAAAAAGTCTTTTGTAAATGTTAAGTCTGTTATTTTAATGAACTTACAGCTTCAATAATTTTTTGTATCGCTTCTTGAGGAGCCATCTCTGCTTTTTCTCCGGTTGCACGAGTTACAAATTCTACTTTACCATCAGTTATAGTTTTGCCAACAGTTATTCTATATGGGAAGCCGATTAAATCTGCATCTTTGAATTTTACCCCTGGTCTTTCGTTACGATCATCTAAGACCGCTTCAACGCCTGAATTCAATAATTTTTCATATATTTCTGTTGCAACTTTCATTTGCTGTTCATCTTGAGTGCTTACCGGAACAACTACGACGTGATAAGGTGCTATTGCCAACGGCCATTTTATTCCCCAGTCATCATGGTGTGCTTCAACTGCAGCTGCAGCTGTTCTTGTAACTCCGATTCCGTAACAGCCCATTATATATGGTTGTGTTTTACCGTTTGCATCAAGATATACAGCATTCATTGGTTTAGAATATTTTGTTCCAAGCTGGAAAATGTTACCAACTTCAATTCCTCTTGTTACTTTCAGAGGCTTTCCGCATTGAGGACAAAAATCTCCGGCTTCTACCAGTCTTAAATCCTCAACCTGAGATGGTAAATCTACATCAATTCCCCAATTTGCGCCAACTAAATGTTTATCGGTTTGGTTTATGCCTATAACAAAATTTTTGAGTTCTGTTACAGTTTTATCTGCAAGAATTTTAACTTCATATTCGCCGTATTTTTTTAGACCTTTTGGACCAATAAATCCTGCAATAGCACTAAAACCGTTTTCGTTCATTAGTTCTTCAATTTCAGCAGATGTCGCAATTCTGATATCTAATCCCCCTACGGCATTCATCAGCTTGGTTTCTTCTACTGTTTTATCCCCCCTAATAAGGGCAATAACAGGAGCTTTATCAACTATATAAACAAGTGACTTACAAATTACAGTTTCAGGACAATTTAAAAATTTACTCAATTCTTCTATTGAACCTACATTTGGAGTATCAACTATTTTTGCCTCGTTAAAGCCTCCATCTGTAACTACTTTAGGCAAATTGGAAACGGCATGGTTTGAATTTGCGCTGTAATCACAATCATCACAATAGAATACATCATTTTCGCCTGCATCTGTGTCTGTAATTACCATAAATTCATGCGATACGCTTCCGCCGATTGCACCGGAATCAGACTGAACCGCTTTTGTATCCAAACCGCATCTTTTAAATATATTTGTATATGCCTGCCACATATTTTGATACTCTTTTTCAAGTTCTTCTTGTGAAGTAGAGAAAGAATACGCATCTTTCATTATAAATTCACGTCCTCTCAAAAGCCCGAAACGAGGACGTCTTTCATCTCTGAATTTAGATTGAATTTGATACAAATTAACAGGTAACTGTTTATATGATTTCAAAACATCGCGGGCAACAGAAGTAATAATTTCCTCATGTGTCGGCCCCAGACACATTTCTCTGCCATGACGGTC
>CACXDL010000108.1 GCA_902766395.1 uncultured bacterium | reverse complement strand
GTGAGCAGAGTGCGGAGTGCCGGTATTGTCTTGCGAATAGCAAGATAAGCAGGGCACGTAGTCACGTTTAAAGCGAACAGGTCAAGACGGCCACGAACGAAAGTGAGAATTGGAGATTTATTTACCTAGAGCGTTAGCTTTTTGTGTTGTTTTGTCTATCACGTCATAAAATAATTTAGAAGAATTTTGATTTTTCATTTCTTCTATGCCTACAAATGTGCACCCACCTTTAGTTGCAACGTTGTCTATTAAAGTTTGTACAGGTGTTTCTTCTCTGTTGAATATCATTTGGGCAGAGCCTAATGCAGTTTGAGTTGCAAGGGTAAGAGATTTCTCATATTCAAGTCCCAGTTTTTCTCCGGCTCTTGCTATATCTTCGATTACCTGATAAAAAAATGCCGGTCCAGAACCTGAAATAGCTGTAACGATATCCATTTGTGATTCTGTTACAGAAATGCATTTTCCTATATTTGACAGAAATTCTTCTATGAATTCAAGGTCTTTGTCTGTTGCTTTTGATCCTTTGCATATTCCGAACATTCCAAGTTTTACCAAAGCCGGAGTGTTTGGCATAATTCTTATGATTCGGTTGTTTGTAAGAATATTTTCAATTTTTTCTGTTGTAACACCAGCGGCAATTGAAACAACCAGCTTATCTTCATTTGTATTATCTTTAATTTCTTTTAGTACATTTTCTACTTGGTTTGGTTTTGTAGCAATAAAAACTATATCTGAATTCTTAACAAGGTCAATGTTGTTTGAAAACACTTTTATTTCAAGTCTTTTTTGAGCATTATTTGCAAATTCTTCATTTATTTCAGAAGCAATTATTTCATATTTGTTTTTTGCGCCAGATATTATTGCGCTTGCCATTTTCCCGCAGCCTATAAAACCTATTTTCTTCATAATATTTAACCAAACCCTTCTTATGTTGTTGACTATTAATTATTTTTACTATAACATCTGTATTATACGATAAATAAATAGTAAAAGGAATATAGTTATGAGACGTACACTAGAAGGAACAAAAAGAAAAAGACAAAATGTAAGCGGTTTCAGAGCAAGAATGGCTACACCAGGCGGCAGAGAAGTTCTTAACAGAAGAAGAGCTCGTGGTCGTCATCAATTAGCTATTACTGCAAAAGAACGTGCTTAGTATTATATAAGATCGTTATAAGATCTTTTCAATTGTAACCCTGAATGTATTTTCAGGGTCTTTTGTGTATAATTAATCAGAGAGAAATATGATTCCAAAGCAATATCGTTTAAAAAAAAGAATAGCTTTCAGTGCCACATACAGGGTAAAAAATTCTTTTCATGTCGGTGGCATAACTTTGTTTGCCGGTAAATTAAAAAAAGAGGAATCGGATATAACTAAAGTTGGTTTTGTTGTAAGCAAAAAAGTTCACAAGAGGGCGGTTAAACGTAATCGCTTAAAACGATTGATGCGTGAGAGTTATAGATTATTATTAAAAAATGGAGAGTTAAAATCTTCGCAAAAGTATATGTCGTTGATTTTTGTAGGCGGAACGAATAGTTTGTCAATGAACTTTTTACAAGTGAAATCTTCTATTGAAAAATTATTGGAGAAATTGTAATGTTTCTGGAAGGTATGTATTTTGAAAAGGAAATGTTGCATTCTGAGACAAGAATTTATCCTCAGTATCCAACTTATACTGCAGGAAACCTTTTAGGTTCAGAAGCGATTTATCGTTACGGGTTAAGAGAATCTTCTTATCCTACTTTGTCTATTGTGGATGAATTGTCCGACGGCAAAGGGAATGTTATCCCTGCAGGTCATTATGAGCTGGCGTTGTCAGATGACAGGCAGTTTTTGATTTTATTAGAATCAAAACAGCCTTTGGCTATTATTCCGGTTTTTAAAGTTGAGGTTTCTATGAGCGAGAAAAAACAAGTTCATGACAGAAAATCTCTCAGAGAAAAAAAGAAAAAAGAAAAAGAGATTATAAAAACAAACCGAAAACGCGCAAAAATCGGAATGCCCCCAGTAGATATGGAGGAAGCAATATATCAGGAAGCTACTATGGAGTATGTCAAAGATGGCGATTATTTCCTTATTCGTTATGAAAGAGGAGATGTAAAAGCGTGGGCGGCTGTAAAAAGTTAACGAAAAATTAAAAATAAAATGGACAATTTTTTATAAATTGTCCATTTTAGTCTTCTGTATTATATATTATTTAACAACAATATTAACCAACTTCTTAGGAACTACAATTACTTTAACTATTGTTTTTCCTGTTGTTAATTCTTTGATTTTGTCGCTGTTTAATGCTTCTTTTTCCATATCCTCTTTAGAAATTTCAGCATCAACTTCAATTTTATCTTTAACTTTACCGTTAATTTGGACAACCATTGTCATTGAAGACGATTTGGCAAGGTTTTCGTCCCATTTGCACCAAGGTTGGTCATGAATTGAACCTTCTCCACCCAATTCGTGCCATGCTTCTTCTGTTAAGAATACCGCAACAGGCGACATAAGTTTGAGCATTGAAACTATTGCAAAGCTCAAAACATTTTTATCTTCGTCATTAAGCTCAGGTTTCTTTGCTTGCCAATCGTATATAGCATTAACTAATTCACGATATTTCGAAATAACGGTATTGAATTGAAATTCGTTTGTAATGTCGTTTGTAATACCTTTAATTGACATGTGAACAGTACGAACAAGATCGTCATTATCTTTTGCAAGATTTTTCGGTAATACATATTTAAGATTTATGTTATCCTGATTAGATGCAATAAGTCTCCAAACCCTGTTTAAGAATTTGTAACAGCCTTCAACACCTGCATCTGACCAGTCAAAATCTCTTGCAGGAGGAGAATCAGACAAGATAAACAATCTTGCAGTATCTGCACCGTAGTTTTCAAATATTTCATCCGGATCAACTGTATTTCCTTTTGATTTAGACATTTTTGAACCGTCTTTTAATACCATACCTTGAGTTAAAAGATTTGCAAAAGGTTCATCAAAATCTAATAAGCCGCAGTCTCTTAATGCTTTGGTAAAGAATCTTGAATACAACAAGTGTAAAATTGCGTGTTCAATACCGCCAACATACTGATCAACAGGCAGCCATTTATTAACAATATCTTTGTTAAAACATTCTTTATCATTATTTGCATCTGCATATCTTAAATAATACCAGCTTGAACAAATGAATGTATCCATTGTATCCATTTCTCTTGTTGCATGCCCGCCGCATACAGGACAAACCGTATCTTTAAATGTAGGAGAAGTTGTAATTGGAGATTTACCTACAACTGAAAAATCAACATCCTTTGGCAGTAATACCGGTAATTGACC
>CACXDL010000107.1 GCA_902766395.1 uncultured bacterium | reverse complement strand
TTTGCCACCAAAAGTTCCTCCGTCTGAAAGACCCTGCGGAGCTTTAAAAGAAGTTTTGTTCTTTTTTAGTTTTCTTCCGATAATATTTTTTATGTATTTGGAGAAACACCCCTTTTTAAAAGGGGTGTCTTTTGTTTTATTTTTCGTAAATCCAACCGTTTGTTAAATCTACTTTTACAGGTTGCAATAAACGCATATAGGCATCACCGTTAGACATAACTTCAAGTTTTTCACCTTTAAATGCCCATCTTACAAACTTCATCCACCAGTTTCTGTCTTTATATATTTCTGACAAACCGGATAGAGATGTCGTCTGATCATTTTCGGTTGTTATCAGAGAGTTTTTCAATACTAAAACCCCATTTCTTACAAAATATTTTCCCGGTCTGACATCTAAAATCTGACCCTGCAATATTGCACCTTCTCTGATTAAAATATAATGATCACCCTTTGTTACATAATTTTGAGGGACTCTTGCAGTATATATAACGCCACCTTGAGATGTTTGAGAACTTATATAACTATTTAATTTTATAGGTACGATAGTTCCTTCAGGAATAATACCTACACTCCCCTGAACAATTGCACCATCAATTTCAAAACCATCACCTGTTTTCTTCCTCATTGCAGCTGCTAATTTAGCATTCGGATTTAGCTTCGCCTGCTCCATCATATTGTACAAAATTGCTGCAACTTCAGCTCTTGTAGCCGGGCGCTGCGCATCTATATTTCCTTTTGAATCAGGTGCAACAACAATCATATTTAAAATTTCAGCCTTACCAGCCGGAATTAAAAACCATTCCGGAACAGATGTTGCATCAGTATATTTTTGAGCTAAAACTTCCATAGCTTTTGCACTGCTGATTGTTTCTGTAGTCAATGCATTGACAGCAACGGAAATAGATTCCGCTCTTGATACAGAATCATCCGGTCTGAATAATTCACCACTTTTATCACAAGATATTAAGTCAAAATACAAAGCCTTTTGAATATCAGAATAAGCCCAGTGTTCTTCATCTATATCAGTGAAGTGAACAGGTTGAACAACTTTTGTATGTTCTTGCCCCAATGCTCTTATCGCCATAGCTGCAAACTCAGCTCTGGTAACATTGTTGTCAGGTTGAAATGTACCATCCGGATAACCTATAATTACACCTTTTTCAGTCAATTCAGTAATTTGTTTCGCAGCCCAATGACTATCCGAAACATCAGGATACGCATACACTGCGCAAACAGATGAAATTAAAATTGTTGCTGATAATAGCATTTTCAGAATTTTATTCATTTTTTTCTCCCTCGTAAAATACACTCTAGTATTCTACAATATAGTAATATTTTTTGACAATTTGTAAATAAATATTTAGATAATTGCACCACAAATTTATTTGTTCCAAAATTAAAAATAAAAAATAGAGAATCTCTTTTTGCAGAATCAAACAAACAAATTAGCGCTTTAGAAGTTATTGCAAAAGATTTTGAAGGTACAACCTCTCCATTACCAAAAACTCTGCTAATAAAAACAAAAAACGGAAGTTATGAGCAGATAAATTCTTCTTCCGGCAAAGAAAATTTGGCATTAGCAAGGCATTTTGGAATCACTACAAGAGATGAATTAGGACAAAATTTAAGAACCATTGTTTAAACAATGGTTCTTCATTATTAATTAAAAAATATTCTACATCGCAGTATCTTTTTTCTTTAAAATTTCTTTTGTAAAAACAATATCATCGGGGAATGTTATTTTTATATTTTCTCTGTTACCTTTTACTATTGATATTTTGCATAAATTATAACGAATAATCAAACCACAATCATCAGTAAAGTCATTCTCGTTTTTTGACAAATCATGCGCTTTCTTAATTAAAGATAATCTGAAACATTGCGGGGTCTGAACATTCATAAGAGTACTCCTTGAAGGAATATTTTTTATGTAATTTTCTTTTACTTCTATTATTGTATCTGTTGTCGGAACCGCAACGGTAACAGCTTTTTGATGTTCAAGCTCTTCAATACAATTATTTAAAACATTCTGAGTTAAAAAAGGTCTTGCACAATCATGGATTAAAACATTTGCTTCTTCTTCCTCAATAGAATTTATTCCAATATAAGAACTTTCTTTTCTTGTTTTTCCACCACATAATATTTTACAGATTTTCTTATATTTAGATAAAATATCTTTTGCCTTTTGCTCATATTCAGGAGTGATAACTACAATAATTTTGTCTATTTTGTTATTTTGCTCAAATATCTCTACACTATGTTCTAATATCGTTTTTCCACATATTTTAATAAATTGTTTGGGAACTTCAGACCCAAATCTTTCTCCTTTTCCTGAAGCTAAAATAACTGCATAGTTAATCAAAATAATTACTCCGTTTATCTATGAACTATTTCATAATAACTGAAAAATATTAATAATATGTTAAATGTAAAGAAATTATATAATTATGCTCATTTTTATGCCATAATGTAATTGATTAGAATATTTAAAAGAGGGAATTATGAAATTAGAAGCTACAACAGCAAAAAATTCATTTAAATATGGCTGGTTATTATCAAGAATTTGGCCATATATAAAACCGTATTGGTTTAGAATTTTATTAGGCTTTTTGGTTGCAATACCATTAGGCCTACTTGATGGTGTTACTGCATTTGCACTAAAACCATATATGGACTATGTAATTGGGAGCAAAGCATTTGAGTTTACACTTTGGGGGCATCATTATGCAATTACAAGTATTCAAATGTCATTTATACTTCCTGTTGGTGTCGTTTTATTTGCAGGATTTCAGGGTGTTTTAAGATATTTAAACGGATACCTTTCAACCTGGACTTCTCAAAGAATTACAAACGATGTAAAATTTGATCTTTTTGACAGATTAATTCACATGCATCCGCAGTTTTTTGATGAAAACTCCTCTGGTATAATAATTTCTCGATACATGGGAGATCCTCAAACTGCATCAGCAGGAATTGTAGATCAAATTAAAACAATTACAACAAGTTTCTTTGGAGCGTTAGGTCTTATTGCAGTTATGTTGTACAGTTCATGGAAACTTGCAATTATTGGGGTTGTTGTCTTATGTGTTGCATTTGTGCCTGTTGCATTAATCAGAAAAAGAATTAAAGAAGCATCTAATAAAAACCTCGTTATCGGTGGTAATATCACAACTAATATAAATGAAACATATTCAGGTAACAAAGTTATGGCTGCTTATGAACTTCAGGACAGACAAAATAAATACTTTAAACAACAAACCTGGGATTCATTCAATATAAACATGTCTTTATATAAAAGAGCCGGCTGGATGTCTCCTATAATGTATTTGATTGCTTCTGTAGGTATCGCAACAGTGTTAGGTTTTGGTACATATTTGATTAATTCAGGTCAAATGACTGCAGGATCTTTTGCATCATTTGTAACTTCATTATTGTTACTGTATAAACCTGTTAAAACATTGGGTAATACTCTTACAAATATTCAGAATTTATTTGTTGCTTTAGGACGTGTATTTGAATTATTTGATTTAAAACCGGAAATTGTTGATCTTCCAAATGCGGTTGAAATGCAGGGATTTAACAATTCAATTGAATTCAAAGAAGTTGAATTTGAGTATATAAAAGATCATCCTGTATTGCATAACCTGAATTTAACCATTAATAAAAATGAAACTCTTGCAATTGTAGGTAATTCCGGAGGCGGGAAATCAACTCTTGTAAATCTTATACCAAGATTTTATGATATAAAATCAGGTTCAATTATGTTTGACGGTGTTGATATAAGAAACTTCACCATAAAATCTTTAAGACATAATATTTCAATGGTATTTCAGGATAATTTCTTATATTCCGGAACAATAAGGGAAAATATTATGATGGGTAATCCTGAAGCATCCGAAGAGGATTTAAAACAGGCAATTATTTCTGCACATTTACAAGATATGATTGCAGATTTACCTGAAGGTTTAGATACAATGCTTGGTGAAAGAGGCCTTACATTGTCAGGCGGGCAAAGACAACGTGTTGCCATTGCAAGAGCAATGCTTAGAAATGCTCCAATTGTTATTCTTGATGAAGCAACTTCTGCCCTTGATAATGAATCAGAAGCAATAGTTCAAAAAGCAATGGATAACTTGATGCAAAACAGAACAGTATTTATTATTGCACACAGATTATCAACAATTAAAAATGCTGACAGAATTGCAGTCATAAATGAAGGACAGCTTGTGGAATTAGGAACTCATGAACAATTAATGGAAATTCCTGACGGAGAATATAAAACTCTTTATGAAATGCAATTCAAAAAACAAGAAACCGCTTTAGAAAGTGTTTAATCTAAAACGGTTAACCTGAAATTTATGTAGTGTTCGATTTTATCAATCGGGCACTATTTATTTATATCCAAATTGCTTAATAATTGGATATTAACTTTATCTCCGGCTTTTGCTTTATAATTAAGTCCCGGAGTAACTAATCCTGCGACGGCACCAACGGCAAAACCTACCGGTAAACCAATTGCAAAACCACCTATAATTACTGCGCCTGCAGCAATACCGATTCCACAGCCGGCACCAATACCAACACCTATACCTCCAAGTACGGAACCTAAACCCTTACCTAAAGCATTTAATTTCCCTCTCGATAAGAAATCATTTTTACTGAACAATTTTGCTCTGATTGGGAGTTGTGTGCCATCAGGTAATTCAACATATTTAAAGTCTAAATAAATCTTTCCGGTTCTATTGAAAGCTCTTGGTTTTTCAATATTTGAGATTTGAGTAATAATTTTAGTTGATGCAGGAAGAATCTTTGTTCCTTCTATAGTACGAACATCGTCTTTTAACATAAACGCAACTTCATCTCCTACTTTTGCGGTTTTTCCGTTAAAATCTTGAGCAAAAGTTACTTGCAGTGTATTGTATTGAACAATACTTGATTTTACATCACTTGTATTGACGATGTTTGTAGGAGTTTTCTTTGCAAGTTTTTTCGGAAGCAAAATATGTTCTGTTCTAATTGCAGAAACATTGTTAGCTTCATCAATAGCAAGAGCTCCAAGAGATAAATTTGTACTTAATAATAATCCACATAGGGTAAGTGCAGCTATTCTTTTCATAATAAGGCTCCTTCTTAATTGTGCCATGTATAATAGCATATTGTTCAAAACTTGTAAACCCTTATGTATATGAATAACTTTCATCAATAAAATTTAAAATTTCATTATCATTTAAAGTATCATCTAAAGAAACCGAAACCCAATATTTTTTGTTCATATGATATGCAGGATAAATGCCGTCTTTTTTAATTAATTCCGGTATCTTATCTTTATCAAGTTTTAAATTTAATACATCAAAATTCCCAATCGCATTCTTTATCAATTTAGAACGATTTATATTCATAATCAAAGCATACCACTTATCAGATTTTGAATTTTTAAAAACTCCGAAATCCGGAAATTTTTCCCACATAAAAACAGGTTTATCACCATATTTATTGATAATTGATTCGGCTATGCGATTAGATTGAGGAGAAAGAAAATATTTTTCAATAAAACAATTTTCTTTTATGTCTAACAGGATTTTTTTATATAATTTTCTTACTTCTCCCACAAAAGCTCCTTGCTGTTCTTCTATTCGTAATGGTAAGTATTCGTCATTATTTTCAACATCATATACCATACCGGAGATAAGACCTTTATCAGAGATATTTATTATGGCTTTAAAATCTCCATTCATAAATAATTTTTCGTATTTGAATTCATTTCCATTTTTGTAAAAGCCGTATTTTATAAGTTTTTTATGATTTGCCGTGCACCTTGAAAAAATATCATTTTCAATAGTCATTATTACAAAACCTCATTTATATTATAAGTATATTATACTTCAATTTTGTGTGAAAAAACTTATCAATTTTTTAAATATGGATAAGCCCGATCAGATGCAGTTATAAAGTGCCTGATTGATATTGAAATGGCGGCATGCAGGTGACGGCATTGTAAGTGAAGGTGATGTTGTTTAATATGAAATTGAAAGAATCGTTTGTTTTGACAAAACAAACGTGATGAAAAAACAGATAGCTTGATTTTGTCATATAAATAGTTTGTATTTTTAGGTAAAGTTAAATTGTAACAATTTAGATAGAGAATGTTATAATTAGGCAATTTCTGAAAAGCGGATTACTTTGTATATGTATCAGGTTAAAATAGAGAATAGGTTATGGTTAGTAGAATAGCAGGTGATTATTCACAGGTATATGCTATAAATTATGGTAATAGGCAGTTACAACCGGTATCATTTAGAGGTGATATTGGCAAAACTGATACAATAAAATTATCCCTCAATGAACCAAAACAAATATCAACAGGTACTAAAGCATTAATCGGTACAGGAATTATTACTGCTCTTGCTATAGGTACAGATTTTATTTTTTGTAAGGGAAAACATGTTAAAAATTTGTTGGGCAGATTAAAAGGAAATAAATCAAAACCGGAGGTTAAACCGGAAGTTAAATCAGAAAAGATTAATATTACTAACTCAACTGTTAAGGAAGAACCTATTGTAAAATCTGAAACACAGATAATAAATCAAGCAACTCAAAAAGGTATTGGTTCAAAAGCTGAAATATTATCAAAATTAGAAATAGAAAATCCAACTGAAATTAAAAAAGCAATGACAGAATTGCGTACAAAACCATATAATGCAGAAAATAATCGTGTTATAATTGAACTCAATGATGCTAAGTATTCGTCAGCATCAATTGAATTAAAAGAAGATGGTTCTCAAATTGTTACATATTTAGGTTCATCTGAATCCGATGATGTATGGTTTTCTAATCCAATAAGATTGATTAGAAAAACATATGACAAATTAGGGAAGGAAAAACAGGTATTAATAATAAGACCAATAAAAGATTCAACTGTTGACAAAGAAATTATAGAATCAATTAATGGTTCCCCTCTCAAGCATATTGGTATTACGGAATGCACAGAATTTGGTAAAAGAATTGAAAGAGAATTTACTTCAATTAACGGAACAAAAACAATATATAAGAGTATACCAAACAAAAACGGTAGTTCTTATACATACAAAATAATAGATAAAGATGGAAATGTTTTGTTAGATGAATCAAGACTTTTTGAAAAAATAGATGATCGTCATACAAGAACTACTTTAAAAGATTTTGTCTATGAAACAGAGTATCTGGAAGATTGCATTATTGTAAAAAAACTAAATCATAATGGGTCATTAGTAGATACAAAAACTCTTGATTTGGGAGGAAATGGAGAATATTTATGGGAGCATTACTTTATCATACCACAAAATATTGTAGGAGAACATACATTAGACAAGTCATTGAGTGATTTATATAAAAGAGTTCAGGGTGATGCATTGTATACTATTGCCGAAAAAGGAGTAAGAGTTCGTTATGGTGAACCGACACAACAATCTGCATGTTATAGAGATTATTTAAATACCATTTATTTAGCTCGTGAAAACAAGGATAATCCGTATTGTATGTTACATGAATTGGGCCACGCTGTAGATTATACAATGGGAAAAGCTATCCAAGAAAATCCAAAACTAAATGAAATTTTACATAAAACGCATGAAGCATATAAGAATAAAACAAGTATAAATGATAATAGAGGTTATTTAGGTTACATTCTAAATAAAGTAGAAGCTCCTGCTGAAACATATGCTATTTTGTCTGGTTGTTCACCTGAAAGTGATGCACATGCATTAAGATCAATTCTTTTCCAAATGGAATTTGCTGATTATATAGCAGAATACAAAAATATTTTGAAAAATATAAATAAAAACGGGTAGCAGGGTTTAATTTCAGATTATAATTTTTTATTATTGAAAGTAGCTGATTGGTGAGAAGACTCTCCAATAATAAAAAACAGATGCCATAAAGGTATCTGCTTTTTTAATCTCCCGGAGATGGATTGTCTTGAGTTGTTCGCAATAAACGGCATTCCGCAACCTGCTTGCCTTATTAATCGTAAGTCAACC
>CACXDL010000106.1 GCA_902766395.1 uncultured bacterium | reverse complement strand
CTTGTAGCTCAGCAGGTAGAGCACTCCCCTTTTAAGGGATAGGTCGCGCGTTCGAATCGCGCCAAGCGCATAAAATAAGAGATAGGATAAAACCTATCTCTTATTTTATCTGTTTTGCCAAGAATTGAACGCATTTGTCGTTCGAGCGAAATGCGAGCAGAGGCTGAAAGGACACGACAAGTGTCATGGTCTGAAATGCCGTTTATTGCGAGCATTTCAAGACAATCGCGCCAAGCGCAAAATAAACGGAATAGAATTTCTATCTCGTTTATTTTTGTACCGATAGCGAGGAGAACGCCACTTTGCGTTCGGAACAAGCGAGCCTAGTGCGAAGCCTTGAGCCTTATTGATATGCTGTCTGCAGGACATATAAGGCTCAAGCGAAGTCACGTCGATAGCGAGCGAAGTGATTTATCGCGCCAAGCGCAAAATTTTAAAATTAATTTAATACAAAATATGCACCGTTTAAATAAGTAGCAAATAACACCCATATAAAATACGGAATCAATAAAAATGCAGAAATTGCCGAAATCTTATAAAAACTTCTCATAGTTAAAAACACAAAAATATCCAGCAATAATACTATAAATAACGCAAAGCCTATATTTTGCATGAAGAAAAATACCGGACTCCAAATAATATTAAAAAACAACTGTATTGAAAAAAATATATAACCTGAAATTTTGGAAGTCCTAGCAGGCTTAATTATGTATATTAACAATGATATAAAAATTAAAATATACAAAATTACCCATACAGGAGTAAAAACCTCTGATGGAGGGTTTAAAAATGGTTTTGTTAATGAATTAAACCAGATAGAATTATACATAAATCGATTATAAATAAATTTTACGAATAAATTATTCTCTATATCGGCTATTTGTATTTATGATAAAATAATTATATAAGAGAATAGAGAGGGATATTTATTATGACAAATAAAGTTGTTATCGGAGCACAATGGGGAGACGAAGGAAAAGCAAAGATTACGGACCTTCTTGCTCAAAATGCAGACTTAATTATCAGATATCAAGGAGGCTGCAATGCTGGACACACAGTAGTTGCAGACGGAAAGACATTCAAATTTCACCTGATCCCTTCAGGAATATTGTATAAAGGTAAAACTTGCCTAATAGGTAACGGGACAGTCGTGTTACCGGAATATTTTGAACAGGAAGTAAAAGGATTAAAAGAAGAAAATATTGACCTGTCTGGATTAAAAGTAAGTCCATTAGCGACCATAACAATGCCATGGCACACTGAAGTTGATGGCTACAGCGAAGACAATGCCTCTAAAGGAAAAATCGGCACAACAAAAAAAGGAATAGGCCCGACATATACGGATAAAATGGGCAGAATTGCACTAAAAATCGGAGATTTATACTCTAAAGAAGCATTATCTGAAAAATTAGATGTAATATTACCTTTAAAAAACAAACAACTAGAAAAAGTATACAACTTAAAAACATACACAAAAGAAGATGTTATGGAATTATGTAAAAAATATGCCGAGATCTTCAGACCATACGTATGTTTTGACTGGCAAGAACTTTTGAGATCGTTTAAAAGAGAAGGCAAAAAAATTCTTTTTGAAGGAGCGCAAGGGGTAATGTTAGATATAGATTTTGGGACATACCCATTTGTTACAAGTTCGAACCCCGTAGGCGGTGGCGCATCTACCGGTTCAGGGTATGGACCTACTGTTATTGATGAAGTTATCGGAGTTGCAAAAGCGTATGTAACCAGAGTTGGAGAAGGGCCGTTTGTAACAGAATTAACGGATTCTGTCGGAGATTCAATAAGAGAAATAGGGCACGAATTTGGAGTAACAACAGGAAGACCAAGACGTTGCGGATGGTTCGATGCAGTAACAATGAAGTATGCCTGCCTGGTTGGAGGTTTAACATCAATTGCACTGACAAAAATAGATGTATTTGATAGCTTTGATGAAATTAAAGTGTGTACAGCCTATAAAGATAGAAGAAATGGCAAGGTCTATACTGATTATCCAACGGATGTTTATATCCATAAATATCTTGAACCTGTATATGAAACTCATGCGGGGTGGAGTGAAGATATTACCGGAATAAAGAAATATGAAGATTTGCCAATTAACGCTCGTAAATATCTGGAAAGACTGGAAGAAATACTTGAAATACCTATTTCTATAGTTTCTGTAGGACCTGACAGAGAACAAACTATTTTTAAGAATTAATATTTCTTAAATTGAAAAGCAATAAATCTGCCTTTTGTGTTTTTATAAATACATAAGGTAGTTTTTTATGAAAATATTTTCAAATTATATTACAGGCAATAATCGTGTAAATAAAGTTCATTCCCAAAATTTTGGGAATAATAAACCTGGTACTAATAGGGCTAATATCGCACAAAATACTAATATTTCAAACGTAACACCGGATTACAATATTTCAAAGCCCATTGCATACAAAAAAATTGAAGAAATTCAGCTTCCGAATGATTTAAAGGCAAATGTATATAAACTCGCAAACGGACAAAGAGTTGTAATTATACCAAAAAATGGAACTACTGTGGTAAAAAGTTATGTTAACACAGGGTCTTTGAATGAGCCCGACAAATTACGAGGAATTAGCCATTTTATAGAACACAACTTATTTAACGGCTCTGAAGCTTTAGGAGACAAAGTATTTTTTGATGAAGTAAATAAAATGGGTGCAGTTACAAATGCATCAACATCTTTTTCTGTAACAGATTACTACATCGTTTCCCAATTACTTGAAGACACTGATCTTGAAAATAAAATAAAACTTCATGCAGGAATGCTACAATCACCAAAATTTTTAACCGAAAAGCTTGAAAAAGAGAAAAAAATTGTAGATTCTGAAATTAATATGTGCCTTTCAAATGATTCAAGCAGAGCAGAAACTATTACGCTAAAGAAACTATTTAATATAAATACAAAAGCACCGGACCTTGTTGCAGGTTCAACAGATAATATTGATGCTCTAACAAGAGATGATATCGTAAACTACTTTAACAACAACTACTATCCTGCAAACATGGTTACAGTAATCACAGGAGAAGTAGAGCCTGAAAAAACAATGGAATTAGTATCAAAGTATTTTAATTCAAATAAAGTTCCAAATACTCAGAGGGTGCATGAAAAGCTTACTCCAACAGATAAAGCAATCAGAACAGATCTAATATCAAAAAAGAATCAGGGTGCTGCCCAAATTTATTTGGGATTTGCCGGACCTGAGAATGGAAATGCAAAAGATAAAATTAAATTAAGAGCAGTTAATCAATTGCTTGGTGGTCTTGCAAACTCAAGAATCAAAAATCTCGAACAAAAATACTCTACTAGTGTAGATTTTGTAACAGAACGTCTCGGCACAAGAGAAAGTGACCCAACGGCATTATTATTTGGAATTGGAACAGCTGAAGAATATGTAGAACCATTTTTAAAAGATTTCTATAGTGTTCTTGATAATTTAAGCAAGCAACCACCAACACCTGAAGAGTTTTTAGCAATAAAAAATCAAATAAAAAAAACAAATGCTGTATATATGCAATCTTCAGAAGCTCTTAATCAGCATATTGGAATGGATTTCTTAAATGGAACTCCATATAATACATCTACATATAACAATGAAATCGACAAACTAACATATCAGGATTTTATTGATACCGCAAAAAAATATTACAATTTAAATAAAGCATCTCTT
>CACXDL010000105.1 GCA_902766395.1 uncultured bacterium | reverse complement strand
GGGGTTTCCTAACGGGGCAGCTTCTATAAGTTCTATATATGGTTTGGCAACAGGAGGAGCATCTGCAGTATTTGGAGGTTGGGGTAGTTCTATGTCCGGAACATCCACATCAGGAGTAGCAACCGGCTATGCTTCAAATGTTGCAGGACTTACAGATATTGCAAGCGCAGCAGCATACGGTATCGGTTCCGGAAGCGGTTTAGGTAAAATTTCTTCAAACGTTGTAATGCCTGTTGCTAGTTGCATTTCCGGTTTTGGAGGTGTTTTGACAGCAATATCACCATATTTGGGAGTTTATGGAGCTGGGACAACTGTTTTGGGTAACCTTATGCAAGGGACATCTTCTGCAGCACTGGCAGCATATCAAAATATAACAGGAAACATTACAGCTAATGCAGATACAATACTACAAACAAAAGTAAGAAATATTGAAACAGTATGCAAAATGTTAGATACACAGGGTGATATCGTTAAAAAGATGATTAAAGAAGGAATTGAAAGTAATAAGAATGCACTTCAAAACATGTAATTTTATAATAATATTGAGAAAAGTCCGAAGATTTAGTAATCTTCGGACTTTTTGATTAAATTTAAAAGAAACATTGAACAAACTTAGCATGTCATGATATTATTAAACTATGATTTATTCAGACAGAAGAGGGGTAAGTGTATGAAAGATAAAACTTTTTTAATGATACCTGGACCTACGCCGGTTCCGGAGAGTGTCATGCTGGAAATTGCTAAACATCCGATAGGACACAGAAGCAGTGAATTTTCTAAAATCCTGGAAAATGTATATGCAAATTTAAAATACGTATTCAGAACCGAAAATGATGTATTTGTATACACATCTTCGGGAACAGGGGCAATGTGTGCAGCATTGGAAAATCTTGTAAATGAAGGAGATAAGGTTTTATCTTTAGTTTTAGGCAATTTTGGGAACCGCTGGGCTAAAATAGCTGAATCAAGGGGTGCAATAGTTGAAAAAATTGAAGTTGAAACAGGAGAAGTAATTGATCCTGAAGTTTTACGCGCACGCTTGGCTCAAGATGTAAATAAAGAAATTAAAATAGTAACTTTGACCCATAGTGAAACATCAACAGGTGCAGCTAATGACATAAAAACTTTATGCTCCATTATAAGAGAACATGGAGCATTGTCAGTTGTTGACGGTGTTACTTCTGTTTGTGCAATGGAATGCAAACCTGACGAATGGGGTATTGACGTTCTAGTTTCAGGTTCACAAAAAGGATTTATGATACCTCCTGGTTTAGCTTTTCTTGTTGCAAATGAAAGAGCCTGGAGAGTTTACGAACAATGCAAACACCCATCATTTTACTGGGATTGGGCAGCATACAGAAAATCTACTCAAGGCAATTCAACACCATTCACTCCGGCGGTTAATTTATTCGTTGGCTTAGACAAAGCATTAGAGATGATTAAGGAAGAAGGTATTGAAAACATGAATGCTCGCCACGCTCGTCATTGTAAAGCATTAAGAGCTGCAATTAGGGCAATCGGTTTGGAGCTTGTTGTAAAAGAAGATAAAAATGCCAGCCATTCTATAACATCTATTTATCCTCCTGAAGGAATAAGCGTTCCTGATATTCGTTCAACAATTACAAAAGATTTTGATATTGTTGTTGCAAACGGTCAAAACGCATTAAAAGATAAAATCTTCAGAATGGGAACGTTAGGTTTTGTATGTGACAGAGATTTAATCTCTGCAGTTGGCGCTTTAGAAGCAACATTGTACAAATTAGGTTATAAATTTGAAGTAGGTGCAGGTGTAGCAACAGTAATCAAAGAATTAGCAAAGTAGAGGATAATAATGAAAGTATTAGTAACAGATAAAATAAATGAATCCGCAGGAAAAATTATAGAAGGAGTTGCTCAGGTTGATTTTTTGCCGACAATGAGCGAAGACGAATTAGTAAAAATTATCGGAGAATATGACGCTTTAATGGTAAGAAGCCAAACAAAAGTAACTGCAAAAATAATAGAAGCAGGGAAAAATTTAAAAATTATAGGAAGAGCCGGAGTTGGGGTTGATAATATAGATTTGGAAGCCGCAACCCAAAAAGGCATAATCGTAGTTAATTCTCCAGACGGAAACACTATGGCTGCATCAGAACACACAATTGCATTGATGCTTGCAATGGCAAGAAATATCGCACCGGCTGCAACTTCTACAAAAGAAGGAAAATGGGACAGAAGTAAACATACAGGGACAGAACTTTACAAAAAAACATTAGGTATAATTGGTTTTGGTAAAATCGGTTCTCATGTAGGTGAAGTTGCATTGGCTTTAGGGATGAAAGTTTTAGTATACGATCCGTTTACTTCCCGCGAAGTCGTTGAAAAATTCGGAGGAGAATACGTTGAAAATCTTGATGATTTTTGGGCTAAGCCTGATTTTATAACGGTTCATGTTCCAAAGACAAAAGACACATTAAACATGATAAATAAAGACACAATTGCTAAAATGAAAGACGGTGTACGTCTTGTCAACTGTGCAAGAGGTGGGATTATCAATGAAGCTGATTTGAAAGATGCAATTAATTCAGGAAAAGTAAAAGGTGCAGCAATAGATGTTTATGAAAATGAGCCAAATATTGAACAATGTCCGTTGCTTGAATGTAGTGGAAATATTGTTTTAACACCTCATTTGGGAGCGAGTACAACAGAAGCTCAAATGAATGTTGCAATTGATGTTGCTGAGCAAATTAAAGAAGTCTTATCGGGAGGTTCAGCTTCTTCAGCGGTTAATATTCCGTCTTTAAGACCGGATAAGTTAGAACCTGTTAAAGATTATATGCAGATTGCGGAAAATACCGGAGAACTTGCCGTTCAATTATCAAATGGTGCGGTTAAAACTATTGAAATCACTGCAGATGGTGATTTGGCGGAACTTGATATTCAACCTTTGGAAGTTGCTGTATTAAAAGGAGTTTTATCTTCAAGATTAGAAGGTGTTAATTATGTAAATGCACCTGTAATAGCTAAAAAACGAGGAATTGATATTATTTCTACACGTTCAAAGGTGAAATCAAATTTTGCCGGAAGAATTACCGTAAAATTGATTACTGATAAGGAAACAACCGTTGTTGCCGGAGCGCTTGTTACAAAAGATATTCCAAGAATAGTTAAAATTAATGATTATGAAACAAGTATAAGACCTGAAAAACATGAGATTATTGTTCCTCACACAAATAAACCTTCAATGATTGCACAAGTAGCAAAAGTAATCGGAGAAAAAGGCATAAATATAGGTTCAATGAATGTTGTTCAGAAAAACGATAAGCATGAAACGGAATCTATAATGGTAATCAATATTGATTCTATCGTTGGAGATGATGTATTAAATGAGATTTCAAAAATTGATGGTGTTCATAATCCAAAATATGTAAAATTAACGGTATAAGATATGACAAATAAACTTGCAGTATTTGATTTTGATTCTACATTAATGGATGGTGAAACATTAGAGTTTTTAGCTAAAGAAATCGGCATTCAGGAAAAAGTAAAAAGTATTACCGATAAAGCAATGCGTGGAGAATTGGATTTTTTTGAAAGTTTAACCGAACGTGTATCATTTTTAAAAGGTTTGCCGGTTTCTAAAGTTGATGAAATTTGCCGGAATTTACCGCTTATGAATGGAGCAAAAGAAGTTGTAACAGGACTTAAAGAAAAAGGCTATAAGGTGGTTTGTTTTTCCGGAGGATTCAGAAATGCGACAAAAATTTTTGCGGATATTCTTGGTTTAGATGGAGAATTTGCAAATATTTTACACTCAAAAAACGGTATTTTGACAGGTCAGGTTGGTGGTGAAATGATGTTTAATGATTCAAAAGGTCAAATGCTCAAAAGGTTACAAAAATTATTAAATGTAACGGAAGGAAACACTTTAGCTGTTGGTGATGGTGCAAATGATTTGAGTATGTTCAGATATGCAGACAAAAAAGCTGCATTTTGTGCGAAACCTGTCGTAAAAGAAAATGCAAACATTATTATTGAAGAAAAAGATTTAAGTCTGATTTTGCAATATGTTTAAAACTTTTTTACAAAAGAATGATTTACCAGAGTAAAACCCATTTTTTTAATCTTGTTTTTTAATTCTGAATTTTGAGTCAGAAGATATTCAAAATGGTGGCTGTCTTCATTTTTTTGTGTATATTTACATGGATGAATCAGAGATTCGGTTATGGATTCTTTATTTATAACTTTCAAACCAAATTCTTCAGTCATATCATCCATCATTCCGGTATATCCTACTCCTATCAGGTAATCATTTGTTTTAAAGTTATATTTTTTCAAAACCTGTTTATTTAAAATTGTAAAAGAGTTTAATAAAATTATTTTTAAAATATTTGGCGGATATTTAGTATTAAAATGTTTTTTTAGTGAGGGAACCAAATATGGTTTTTCGTATTGAGTTCTGATGTAAGGAATTTTATATTCTTCAGCCAGACGAGCAGTTAATTTAAAAATATTCGGAATTGCGTGGGTATGAACATGGGAATCAATATGATCAACTTTTGCAACAGATAGAACTTTTTCAATCTGTGCTCTGAATTCCTGTTCTACCTGAGTCATAAAATCTTTATTAAATGATTTCAATATTAGAGAGATATAACCGTTATTAAAATAACCATTTTCGTCAGTCAATAACGGACAATTTGTAAGAGATTTCCCTTCAATTATGTTTAAATGTATTCCTAATGATAAATCATTGCATTGAGGCAGAATATTGTTTATTGCATCCTCAAAGGCTTCACCGTTTGCGCATATACTGGCAGAAGTTAAAATTCCGTTATTTACTCCATCTAATACTGCGTTGTTAAAAAAATCAGACATTCCGAAATCATCTGCGTTTAATATAAAATATTTGTTCATAATTATTTGCTATTCCTTCAGAATTATTATAGTATAAACATAGTGAAAGATGGGAGACAATATTATGAGAAGCGAAATACCTCAGCTTGCAATCGTTGTACCTTGTTATAATGAAGAATTGTGTGTTAAAACTACTGTTGAGAAATTATTTGAGGTTATTAATTCTTTGGTTTCAAAAAATAAGATTTTAGATAACAGTTATATATATTTAGTGGATGATGGTTCTAAAGATAAGACATGGAATATAATTCAAAATCTTCACAATTCTAATCCAAATGTCAAAGGAACTAAGTTTATAAGAAATTACGGTAATCAAAAAGCTCTGATGGCAGGTTTGGAAAGCGTAAGAGAAATCGGATGTGATTGTGTTGTAACAATTGATGCCGATTTGCAGCAGGATGAATGGGCAATAGAAAAATTTATTGATAAATATATGGAAGAATATGATGTTGTATTAGGTATTAGAAATAACCGCAAAACTGATTCATTTTTTAAAAGAACTTCTGCAGAAATGTTTTATAAAACAATGAATCTTCTTGGAGTACATATACCAATGAATCATTCTGATTACAGACTTATAAGCCGAAGAACTCTTGAGGTTATGAAATTATATCCTGAGAAATTGTTCTTTTTAAGAGGATTTTTCTACGAAGTAGGTTTGCCGACAACAACTGTTAATTTTGATGTAAAAGAAAGAATGGCCGGCGCATCAAAATTCAGCTTCGCATCATTGATGGGTCTTGCGCTAAACGGAATTACGTCATACAGTATAATGCCTTTAAGATGCGTTGCCGTTGGCGGCTTTTTTATGGCATTATTCGGCTTTTTGGTCGGATTAGAAACAGTATTTGAAAAATTCTTTTTACATAATTCTCCAAACGGATGGACAACAACAATTGTATTGATGTGTATGTTTGGAGGTATTCAGTTATTTTGTCTTGGTATAATCGGGGAATACATCGGACAATTGTATCGGGAAGTAAAATCAAGACCACGTTATATTAAAGATATTGAACTAAAATAGAAATATATAAGAAGGGATATTATGGAAAATTTAATAAAAAAACACGGAAATATTATAGCGATATTGGGATTATTTGTACTTTGCATTCTTGTGTATTTTTTCAATATCGGTAATTATCCTTTAATGGATGTTGATGAAACAAGATATGTTTCGATGGCAAGAGATATGCTAAATTCAAAAGATTTTCTCACTTTGTATTTAAACGGAGAATATTTCTTTGAAAAACCTCCATTGTACTTTTGGGGAGAATGCTTATCCTTTAAACTTTTTGGTGTTGTGAATGAGTTTAGTGCCCGTTTCCCGGGGGCATTGTATGGTATGCTGTCGACTTTTGCAGTTTATTTTGTCGGGAAAAAATTTGTATCTCAAAGGTTTGGTTTAATTGCTGCTGTTATTTTAACTACAACAGTTGAGTTTTGTATGCTTGCAAAATTTGCGATACTTGATATTGTTGTGTCTTCTTTAGTAGGTTTTTCCGTATTATTCGGATTTTTAACCCAGATAGTTGAAGATAAAAATAAAAAATATTTCTGGTGGTTATTCTATATTTTCTCAGGTTTGGCAGTAATGGCTAAAGGGATTCCGGGGTTTGTTGTACCTTTTGGCTCTATGTTTTTTATTTCTATATTTAATAAAACATTTAAACAAAATTTCAAACCTATATATATGATTCCCGGATTTTTGCTGTTTTTCTTAATAGTATTGCCTTGGCATATTATAATGTTTAAAATTCATGATCCGTTATTTTTTAACGAATACATTATGAAGCACCATATTAACAGATTTTTTTCATCAAGTGAAATTTCAAGAAAACAGCCGTTTTATTTTTATTTTATGACTATATTATGGGGTGCAATGCCATATATTCTTGCAGTTATTGCAGCAGGAATTGCGAAATTAAAAAATTGGGGAAAAATAGATTTCTCTCAAATGTCAAATTCCCGCAAATTCTTGTGGTTTAACATTATTGCATTTTGCTTTACGCTGTTATTTTTCTCAGCATCAAGTACAAAATTAATAACATATATTTTACCGATATATTTCTTTTCATCTTTTATTATGGCATATATCTGGGAAGAATATATGTTTGAGCACAAATATGAAAAACACATAAATGTGACGGTTTATATTCTGGGTGTAATTTTTACATTAGGTGCACTTGGCGGATGTTTTATGAAATATTATCTTCCTGCACAATTATACTCTGATATTTCTTCTGCCCAATGGATGGGGGTATTTATTCTTGGTTCTGTGGGTATTACAAGCATTATCTGCGCTGCAAAAAAATACCCAAAAGGGGTATTTATTGCATACGCATCTCTTGTTATATTTGCGAGTGCATTTATAACAAAAACGGCATACGAAATCGATTATAAATTCGGGCAAAATGATTTGATCAAATTCGCAAAACAAGAAGCACAAAATAATCATAGCTTATATGTTGTAAACGGAGCAAGAAAATATTCCGTTTTATATAATTACGGAAAGAAAGTTAATTATTTATATATTCATGAAGATACATTATTAGACAACAATGACGCAATATACGATAAAAATTCAACCGTAATTGTACAAAACAAGGAATATGACCTTATCAAAACCAAACATGACTTTGATGTAATAGAAAAGGGCAGAAAATATTCCCTTGTAAGATTTAAACATAAAAAATAATTTAAAATGAAAAAAGCAATACTTTATATATTATTTATAATTTTTATTCAAATTCCGGCATACAGTCAGGATACAGTTGCAACTGAAATAAAAACCGAGACTCCGGCATTTTATACCGCCGCACAACAACAAAGGGATGTTACTGTTTTTTCGCAGGATGAAAAATTTGGATTAAAAAATAAAAACGGAGACATTATTGTACCTGCACAATACCAAAAAATAATAATGACAGGTAAATCCGGCTGGATTATCCAAAAGAAAAATAAATACGGATTAATGAATTCCCAGGGAGAATATCTAATTAAACCAAAATACAGGTATGCTGACAGGATTTTGGGTAGATTCATAAAACTTGGTAATGACAAAGATTTTGGAATATATAATGAATACGGAGAAGCAATACTTCCTCCGGTATACAGCGCAATAGACCTGTTATACGGAAGAATGTTTTTGACATATAAGAATTACAGATATGGTGTTTCGGATTTTAAAGGAAATGTTCTTATACCAAACATATGCGATGATATATATATGCCAACTGTTGACACTATGATGATAAAATACCAGGGAGTTACATATGAATTAAAAAATATAAAAGCAGAAAGTCTTGTTATGCCTGATACACAGAGTGATACTTGTGAAGAATCAGCATTTAAAGAAATTCTAACAGAAACCGGAGCAATCTCCGGATATTCTGTTCTGACATTTTCTGATTATTTCATAAAAATATTATCCTCAATATCACCGGCTCACGAAGAAACAATTGATGAACTTATTCTTTCTCACGGAGTAGACACGGTTAATATTTTAAAAAAATTCTCATGGCTGCCCAAATATCCTATAACATTTGCTAAAAATTATTTTTCATACTTTAGAAATCCTTATAACGGACCACTATCAGACACAAGAAACAGATTAAAAAACAAGAGGTAATAATCACATAAATGAAAATAAAAACAACAGGTAAAATCTTTTTAGGAATCACAATAACCGGCATAATTTTTGTCGGATTGCTTGCTGTTTTTTATTTGAAAGGTCTTCCATACATAACATCAAATCCCGACGTTATTGAATATGTCCAAAATACAGTAAAAAAATATACAAACGCAGATTTAACCATAACTAAGCCCCAATTACATACCGAATTTTCTCCCAATATTGAATTTAAAGTAGAAAAAATATATCTTGCAAAGAATAATAAAAAAATGCTGGAATTAAATAAATTTAATTCTGCAATATCACTAAAGAACATATTAAAGAGAAATATCATTATAAAAAAATTAGTTGCAGAAAGCATATTTGCTGATGTAAACGCAATACAAAGCATTTTCCCGCCAAGTAAAACAACAAGTAAAAGCGAATGGAGTTTTGATATTATAGATTCTTTGCTTGGAGTGAGAAGTTGTGAAATTCTGTATGCATTTAACAAAGACACCAATATTAAACTTCTTGGACAACACATTGGCGTAAATAATGCTCTAAAAGATAAACGAAATGTTTATTTCCAATTATTTTCAGAAATTCACCGCAGAGATAAATATACAACAATAAGTTTAAAAGATAACCAAAGAGTATTTTTTGAAAACGAACATTTTTATATAAAAAATTGTCCGTTAAATATAAATAAATCCAGCATATTTATTAATCTGACTGCAGATAAAAAACAAAATTTCAATATTAACCTGTCTTCTGACAATTTTAACTTAAATGACATTTTAGATTTTTTGAATACACAAATTATTGAAAATAATATTCACGAAACATTAGCCTATTTTTCAAATATTAAAGGTAATTTAGATTTCAAATTAAACATACAAAAAAATAAATTAAACGGAAATTTTGATATTAACAACATCAAATTTGGAATAAAAAGTATTAACAATATTCCTGTAACAATTACAAAAGGTAACATCAAACTGACATCAAAAGAAATAAAGTTAAGCAATTTTGAAGGATACTATGATACCAACAGAAAAAATAAGATTGATTTTGAAGGAACAGTTAAAGATTACCTCAAAAGCATAGATACGGATATTACAGGAAATGCCATCGTTAGAAATGATTTCTTAAAAAAATATCTGTCAAAAATATCCGGCACAGATTTCGAAATTAAAGGGGAAGCACCAACAAGAATAACTTTAAAATCTAAAAATAATGTTATGGATTTTGTTTGGTTATTTATGCTCAAGCCGGGACAAAACATAAAAATTGCCGGGAGTTATTTACCTTTTGAAGATAGTTTAAGACTCATGAAATCAGATATGCATCTTGAAAAAATGCTCCTGGATATCAAATCCCTTGACTACCATATGATTCCTTCAGACCAAATACTTACCAAAGAAGAATACGCAAAAAAACGTGCTGCAGGAGAAAAATTCTATCCGATATTTAAGTTAAAAAGCAGTGTCGATTTGGCTCATAACAATTACATCAAATTTATAGGATTTGAAATCCCCAAACCCCTTCCAAGTGAAATTTTAAATGCAGTATTGCATCAGGAAATATTCAAAAAAGGAGAAATTGCAGGCAACATACTCTATGACAACAGGGGGAAACATCCATTTCTAAAAGGTTATATGAGTATGGATAAAGTTTTGATTCCAATTCAAAAAATGTTTATTAAAAAGGCTCAACTGGACACAACAAATAACTTTATACACCTAGATGCTCAGGGAGGGTACAGACGTGCCAAG
>CACXDL010000104.1 GCA_902766395.1 uncultured bacterium | reverse complement strand
TAGACAGCTTGCCTCCATGCTGTTTTTGGTAGTATGCTTTTCGGCATACGGAGGAATGGTAATAAGAGTGTTTCGTTTGTCTGTTTCTAATTCACTTTTGCTGATTGCAGGAATATTAATCATGCTTGTGTTGGTACAGATGATAACACTGATGATATTTTGTTTGTCAAGCGGGCATCCGAGACGTGCTTCTGTACTGAAATATTTTATCTATGCCATTCCAATATATTCTTTGACTGTAGTGGGAATATATATGTTTCAAAAGGGTATGACAATTGAAAACTTATTATCTGCTGTGTCAAATCAATTGTTGCAATATACCCCTGTTATTGGTTGGCTGCATGGATTGATATTTGGTATCATCGATAGAAATATTGAAAGTATTGTGATATATGGTCTATTATTATTAATAAGTATGTTAATATGCATTGGTGTATTTATTTATACAAAATTAGATTACTATGAAGATATCCTTCAAAAAGCGGAAAGCTATTATGAATTCCGTGATGCTATCAGAACAGGGAATATGAGTGAATCTGTTATGCTTGGTTCAAGGAAAATCAAAATTTCTCGCCATGGTATCGGAAAGGGACACGGAGCACAGGCTATTTTTTATAAGCATTTGAAAGAGGGAACAAGACGCTCACGATTTCGATTTTTGAATATTAATACAATAGTATTAATGGTAATAGCATTAATTACAGGATTGGTGATGAATCAGATTATTGTTGGACCATTTAAGAAAACAATTATATTTGCTGGTGTGACAATTATATGTTCATATGTACAATTCTTTTTCAGTGCATCAGGAGATTGGGTAAAAGAACTTTCAAAACCATATATATTTTTAATACCTGATGATCCTGTAAAAAAACTGATTATGGCATCAGCGACTAGTATTATTAAGCCATTCATAGATGGAGCAGTTGCTTACATCACTTTAAGCTGTGTGTTAGGAGGATGGATAACAGATATTATTACAAGTATTTTAGTATATGGTAGCTTTGGATGTGTTTATATTGCCGCAAATGTTCTTGCTCAAAGAATCGTCGGAATGAACGGCAACAGAGGTATTTTTATTACATTTTATATGTCATTAATATTTTTATTAATGATACCGGGAATTTTTTTCGGGGTGTTAAGCCTTGTATATTTTCGACATATTTTGTTTGGTATTACAGTGATAGCAGCAACCGTAATGGGAATTCCGATATTTCTATGGAATATTTTGATTTGTTTCCTAATATTCTTTACTTGCAAAAATTTGTTAAATAATGTTGAATAAGTTAAAAAATAAATTTTCAAAATCTCTTTACAACCAAAAATAAATATGATATAATAGCAAATGATTGATGCCTGTTCCCGGTTTTTGGGTAAAGCCTATAGGGGAATCCACAGCCATTTACTGAGATTAGTGCATCATTACTATTTTTATACAAAGGTGGATAAAAAATGTTAAAGTCAGAAAAAGAAGCAATCATCAAAGAGTATGCAACTCATAAGGGCGACACAGGTTCTCCAGAAGTGCAGATCGCAATTCTCACTAAGAGAATCAACGACCTTACCGAGCATCTTAAAACTCATAAGAAAGATCATCACTCAAGACGTGGTCTTTTTAAAATGATTGGTCAGAGAAAAAGTCTTCTCAGCTACTTGACAAAAGTTGATATTGAACGTTATCGTTCTATCATTGCAAGACTCGGTATCCGTAAGTAAAAATTGTTTCGGGGCAGTCTGTAAAATTTACAGACTGCCTTGTTTCAATGCCAAGAGTAGTGGTTTCGGATTTTAGCAGTGAAACGAGAAAACATAAATTTATGTTTTTTGGTTTTATTGCTAAACCGAAAACAACCTCTTAAAAATATGATATTTGGAGGATAAAAAATGTTTGAAAATTTCAGAACCTTTGAAACGGAATTTGCTGGTCGTCCGCTTGTTGTAGAAACCGGAAAAATGACTCAGCTTGCTAATGGTGCATGTTTGGTGAGATATGGTGAAACAGTAGTACATGTTGCGGTTACAGCTGCTCCCAGGCCAAGAGAGGGTGTGGATTTTTTTCCTTTATCGGTAGACTATGAAGAAAAGCAGTATGCAATGGGTAAAATTCCAGGTGGTTTCGGTAAAAGAGAGGGAAGACCTTCCGAAAAAGCAATTCTTGTATCCAGAGTAATTGATCGTCCGATTCGCCCACTTTTCCCGAAAGACATGAGAAACGATGTTTCAATCGTCTGCACAGTTATGGCATATGATCCTGACTGTATGCCTGAAATTGCATCAATGGTAGGTACGTCTATTGCACTAAGTATATCGGATATTCCATGGAATGGACCAATTTCTGCTGTATCAGTAGGCCTTGTAAATGATGAGTTTGTTATTAATCCTACAAAAGAGCAGAGGGAAGTTTCCAGAATGGCTGTAACAGTTGCTTCTACTGATAGCCGTATTGCTATGATTGAAGCAGGTGCCGATATTATTCCAGATGATGTTATGTATAACGGTATTATGGCAGGTCACGAAGCAAATCAGAGTATAATTGAGTTTATTAAATCAATACAGGCAGAGATAGGCAGAGTGAAATTTGAATATCCTAGCAATGAACCTGAACCAGAAATGTTAGAAGCTATCAAGGCGTTTGCAATTGATGATATAAGAACCGCACTTGACACAGATGATAAAAAAGTACGTGATGAAAGACTGAAACCTATTTATGATGCAGTGCATGAAAAGTTTGATGAGATATATCCTGATCAGGCTGAAAAAATAGATGACTGTCTTTATAAAACCCAAAAATATATTGTACGTCGTTGGTTATTGGATGAGCAGAAGCGTGTTGATGGTAGAAAAATGGATGAGATGCGCCCTCTTGCTTCAGAAGTTGGTGTATTGCCTCGAGTTCATGGCTCAGGTCTCTTCACGAGGGGGCAAACACAGGTTTTAACAATTACTACTCTTGGAGCTGTAAGTGATCAGCAGGTTTTAGATGGGATTGATGATCAAACTTCTAAAAGATATATTCATCATTATAATTTCCCATCCTATTCAGTAGGCGAAACAAAACCTTCAAGAGGCCCTGGCAGACGTGAAATTGGTCACGGTGCATTGGCAGAACGAGCATTGGTACCTGTTATTCCGTCTGTTGAAGAATTTCCTTATACAATCAGACTGGTATCTGAAATTCTTTCTTCTAATGGTTCCACTTCACAGGGATCTATTTGTGGTTCTACTCTGTCCCTGATGGATGCAGGTGTACCAATTAAGGCACCGGTTGCCGGTATTTCCTGCGGACTGATTACAGAGGGTGATCGTTGGATGACCATGGTTGATATACAGGGACTGGAAGATTTCTTTGGAGATATGGACTTTAAAGTTGCAGGCACTCATGAGGGAATCACAGCTATTCAAATGGATTTGAAAATCAGTGGTTTGACACCTGAAATGGTAAAAGAGGCATTGTATAAGACACATAAAGCACGTGACTATATTCTGGATGAAGTAATGCTCAAGGCAATTCTTGAGCCAAGAAAAGAATTGTCCAAGTATGCTCCGAAGATGCTATCAACAGTGATTCCTGTTGATAAAATCAGAGAAGTAATCGGTTCAGGCGGGAAAGTGATTCAGAAAATTTGTGCAGAATGTGATGTCAAAATTGATATTGAAGAAGACGGTCATGTATTTGTGAGCGGTTTAGATGCTGAAAATTGTAAGCGTGCAATGACAATTGTTGATACAATTGTACGTGATCCGGAGCCCGGAGCTATTTATAAGGGTAGAGTAACAAGAATTATGGATTTTGGAGCATTTGTAGAAATTGCTCCCGGAAAAGAAGGACTTTGTCATATTTCACAACTTGATGTTAAGCGTACCGAAAAAGTAACAGATGTTGTCAATGTTGATGATGTTATCATTGTTAAGGTATTGGAGATAGATGACAAAGGCAGATTGAATCTTTCACGCAGAGATGCACTGATTGAGGTAGAGGGATTAAAGCCTGAGACAGATGTTGCTCCCAGACGTACACCTCGTCAGAACGGTTTCCGTAAAAATAATAATCACAGTAATTAATCAAACGGCAGTATGAATTTTTACTTCATACTGCCGTTTGATTTATAATTCTTTTTTTATTTTAGCAAGGGCTGCTTTTTCAAGTCTTGAAACTTGAGCTTGACTGATGCCGATTTCGTTGGCAACTTCTGTTTGTGTTTTACCTTTAAAAAATCGAAGGGAGAGTATTATTTTTTCACGTTTTTCAAGAGAATAAATTGCTTCTTTTAAAGCGATTTTATCAAGCCAACGTTGCTCATCATTAGTATCGCCAAGCTGGTCCATCACATATATCGTATCTATACCATCAGAGAATACAGGTTCATAGAGAGATATAGGCTCTACAATCGATTCCAATGCAATTACAACAAATTCTTTTGAGACTTCTAATTTCTGAGCGATTTCTTCAACAGTAGGTTCCTGATTGTTTTCAATAGTCATTTTTTCTTTTATTTGCATAGCACGATAGGCAGTATCACGCAGTGAACGACTAACACGTATGGAATTATAATCTCTTAAATGTCTTCTGATCTCTCCGATAATCATTGGAACACCATACGTTGAAAAACGTACATCTTTATTGCAGTTGAAGTTATCAATAGCTTTAATCAAACCAATACAACCTACTTGAAAAAGATCATCAGGGTTTTCTCCTCTGTTTCCGAATCGCTGAATTACACTCAAAACAAGGCGAAGGTTACCATTAATCATTTCTTCTCGTGCAATTCGACTTTGTGAAGGAGAACCATTGCGGATGATGTTTAAAAGCTGTTGTTTTCTTTCTTCTGAAAGGACAGGTAATTTTGAAGTATTGACACCACATATCTCCACTTTGTTGTACAGCAAATGAATACCTCCATTTTTATTGATATTGTTATTGTTATTATTATTGACGCTGTACACAAAAAAATACAAAAAACAGGTCGGTATGTATATCATACCGACCTTAGATGTACAATGCATAAAACGGATTATTCCTCGTTAGGAGCACCAACGGGACATACACCTGCACAAGCACCGCATGAAAGACAAGCTTCAGCATCTATTTCATACTTGCCGTCGCCCTCTGCAATAGCACCAACAGGACACTCGCCTGCACAAGCACCACATGAAATGCAATCATCAGAAATTTTATAAGCCATGACAAAAAACCTCCTTCTCATTTATTATAATATCATTGTACCACTTTTTCAGAAAAAAGCAATATAATTTAAAAAAATTTTTTATAAACCATTCAAATTTCTATTAAAAATATTAATTAAAAATGCTTGTTAATTCAATTATAATTATTAAGCTTCAAATTAAATTTATTTTTGTGAGATTTGTAATGCCCGTTTTAAAAAGATATTGGTGGAAAAAAATTGGGTTTATCTTTTTATATAGAACCGCTATATGATGTGTTTGATTTATATATAGACCGCTATATCTTGTATTTTTGTCAAAATAAATGTTGCATTTGCAACAGACAATAGATGTTTTTTAAGATAGAATATATCCCGTACATAAAAATTTTTTGGAGATGAAAAAATGAAAATTATTAAACGAAATTCATCAGAGGAGAATTTTAATGGAGAAAAAATTGTGAATGCTGTTACCAAAGCTAACAATGCTTCAGAAAAACGTTATCTTTCTCCCGAACAAATTAAAGATATTGCCGATTACGTGGAATATAAGTGTAGTAAAATGAATAGGGCGGTATCTGTAGAAGAAATACAGGACATGGTAGAAGATCAAATTATGTCCAAGGGTGCTTTTCAATTGGCAAGAAATTATGTAAAATACCGTTATACACGTTCTTTGATTAGACGAGCCAATACTACTGATAATAAAATTCTTAGTTTAATAGAATGTAACAATGAAGAGGTAAAACAGGAAAATTCCAATAAAAATCCGACTGTTAACAGTGTACAACGTGATTATATGGCAGGTGAAGTGAGCAAGGATCTGACAAAACGAATCCTTCTTCCACCTGACATCAGCGAAGCTCATGAAAACGGTATTATCCATTTTCATGATACGGATTATTTTGCTCAACATATGCATAACTGTGATTTGGTAAATTTGGAAGATATGCTTCAGAACGGAACAGTCATCAGTGAAACATTGATCGAAAAGCCTCACAGTTTTTCTACGGCGTGTAATATCGCAACACAGATTATTGCACAAGTCGCAAGTAATCAATATGGAGGCCAAAGCATTAGTTTAACTCATTTAGCTCCATTCGTTCAAATCTCCAGAGAAAAAATCAGGCGAGAATTTCTTGCAGAACTTCAGGAAATGAATATATCAATAGATGAAGATAAAATTGCTTCTATTGTTGAAGATAGACTGCGTAAGGAAATTACTAAAGGAGTACAAACAATTCAATATCAAGTTGTAACACTATTGACAACAAATGGTCAGGCACCGTTTGTTACTGTTTTCATGTACCTTAATGAAGCAAAAAACGAACAAGAAAAAAAAGATTTGGCAATAATTATTGAAGAAACACTTCGCCAACGTCATACAGGTGTAAAAAACGAAGATGGGGTATGGATAACACCGGCTTTCCCTAAATTGATTTATGTTCTTGAAGAGGACAATATCACACCTGATGGAGAGTATTGGTATCTGACAGAGCTTGCAGCCAGATGTACAGCCAGAAGAATGGTTCCGGATTATATATCTGAAAAAGTAATGCTTAAAAATAAAGTTGATAAAAATGGTGAGGGTCATTGCTATACTTGTATGGGATGTAGAAGCTTTTTAACACCGTATGTTGACGAAAAAGGCCAGCCCAAATATTACGGCCGATTTAATCAGGGTGTTGTGACTGTTAATTTAGTAGATATAGGATTGTCAGCAGAAAAGAATATGACTAGATTTTGGAAAATATTTGATGAGAGAATGGAACTCTGTCATAGAGCACTGAGATGCAGACACGAAAGACTGAAAGGTACATTATCTGATGCAGCACCTATATTATGGCAATATGGTGCTATTTCAAGACTTAAAAAAGGAGAACCTATTGATAAATTGCTTTATAATGGATATTCAACAATTTCTTTAGGGTATGCAGGTCTTTGGGAGTGCGTTTACAGCTTAATAGAAAAAAAGCTGACAGAAGAAGAGGGCAAGCAGCTAGGTTTGGAAATTATGAAAAAGCTGAATGAATATTGCACTAAATGGAAAAAGGAAGAAAAAATAGATTACAGTATTTATGGTACACCTTTAGAAAGTACTACCTATAAATTTGCCAAGTGCTTACAAAAACGTTTTGGAATTATTCAAGGTGTTACAGATAAAAACTATATTACTAATAGTTATCATGTTCATGTAACAGAAGAAATCAATGCGTTTGATAAACTTAGATTAGAATCTGAATTTCAAACACTTTCGCCAGGTGGAGCAATCAGTTATGTTGAAGTTCCGAATATGCAAAATAATATTCCAGCTGTATTGAAAGTAATGCAGTTTATTTATGATAATATTATGTATGCGGAATTAAATACCAAAAGCGATTACTGCCAAGTATGCGGATACGATGGAGAAATACAGATTGTAAAAGATGAGCATGGTAAATTAGTTTGGGAATGTCCTAAGTGCAGTAATAGAGATCAAAATAAATTGAATGTAGCAAGAAGAACGTGTGGATATATAGGGACACAATTTTGGAATCAGGGACGAACACAAGAAATAAAAGAAAGAGTACTTCATTTGTCTAACTCAGTTTTATTAAACAACGCAACTTAATTAACCTCAATAAACTAAATATCCATTGATGTCTGAACAGATACAATTTGTATTGACAGTACAAGCATAAAAGTTCCCCCTGACGCAGAAGATGCACATAAATCAAATGGTGAACAGAGCATCGGACGTTCAAAAAAAGGGGGGCTGACAACGAAGCTACATCTATACTGTTTCAATGAGTTTTCGCCCCTGAGGGTGCATCATGACAATGAGCAGCAGAAAGATGAGAAAAGGCAAATATGTATCGTTCAGAGACACAGTTTACATTCGGAAGATGCTCAAAATCTTCCAAATAGAGCCTATGGAGATAATAAAACCCGTGCTTTAGCTGAAGAACACGGGTTTTATGTTGTTATTCCTTCAAAGAAAAATCGTAAAGATCCTTGGGAGTATGATAAAGAACTTAACAAAAAGAGAAATCAAGTAGATAGAACATTATTTTCTCAGAATCAAGCCTTCTAGGAAAATTTTTGCATGCTATGATAAATTCGATTTAATTTTTGCTTCCGTTGTCATGCTGCCCATAATTTTTGATACTCTTTTTATGCACATACTCTAATTAGTTTGAAAAAACACCGTGTGCACATAAAATCCTCAAATTGATATAATACAGGTGGTGTGTTTGGCAACCACATGAATAAAAAGAAGAAATTGTCGTGAATGACAATCATAGTTTTTACATTCAAATTGTGTTTGTATCGAAGTATAAAAGATAGGTAATCTATCAAGAAATCAAGGCAGATGTCAGAAAGGTATGAAAATATGCATATAGGAGAGATATTAATAGCCGATAGTGCTAATGGGACGGGAATAAGAGTTAGTATATTTGTTTCAGGTTGCACCAATCATTGCAAAGGATGTTTTCAGCCCGAAACATGGGATTTCAATTATGGCGTTTTGTACACAAAAGAAATTGAAGATTTTATTATTCAGGAAGTTTCCAAAAGTTACTATGATGGAATAACTATATTAGGTGGAGAACCATTTGAAATCTCTAATCAATATGAAATTATTAAATTAATACGTCGGCTAAAAAAAGAGCTTCCTCAAAAAAATATATGGATGTACACTGGTTTTACTTATGATAAAGATTTACAACCTGGTGGTATTAGGTATATTGAATGTACAGACGAAATACTTGATAATATTGATATTTTAGTTGATGGTAAATTTATAGAAGAACTAAAAAATATTTCTCTAAATTTCAGAGGATCCGAAAATCAAAGAATCATCGATATGAAATCTACAAGAAGACACAATCAAAAAGTGGTTTTATCTTCACTTAATAATTAAAATTCTTTATTAGGATTAACTGTGAATATTTTTAAAAAAATACTCTACTTTTTATAGTAAAATTGTGGTTTATATTTTTAATGATATAAAACATTTATTTTGTTGCGTTCGTGATGTAGAAAAAATTGGGGGTTTTTGTTCGTGGTGCTGTATCTGATTTCGGGCTTTTTGTGCAAGTTGT
>CACXDL010000103.1 GCA_902766395.1 uncultured bacterium | reverse complement strand
CGTGGTTCTGATTAGTCAATTTTGCATTTCGCATTAAACGCCACCGTCTCCAAATAGCAAGAATATTCATTCCTGCATATTTGTCGAACTCTCACTTCGTTCGTGGCTCTGCGAAATGCAAAAAAAAACACTTTCTGAAGAAAGTGTTTGGAATCTTTTTCAATTCCTCGTGTGTAGAAGGTTAGTGTGTAGTAGGTAGTGTATAATTTATGTCTCGTGTTTATTATTAACTTATTGCTTACATTTATATAAAGTATTTTTAGAGTATATAATTGCTATATATTATACATTTAGTTACAAAACTTAATATTTTAACTTAAATTTATTTGTTGTACTATTGGGGTATGGAAAGATTATGTTTATTTAGCGAGAAATCAGTTGATATAGGCTCAGATTCAAACGCCGATAATTATATTATGGCGATTGAATCGAGTTGTGATGAAACAGCTTGCTCTATCGTAAAAAACGGACGAGAAGTTATTGCAAATATTGTCGCATCTCAAATCAAAACTCACGAAAAATTCGGGGGTGTAATTCCTGAGATTGCTGCAAGAGAACATATGGATGCGATAAATATTGTTGTTCAGGAGGCTTTTGAACAATCAAATTTAAAACCTGAACAAATTTCTGCATTCGCAGGAACAGTTGGCCCTGGGCTTGTCGGTTGTCTTTTGGTCGGATTGAATGCAGCTAAAACACTTGCGCTTGTTCATGACAAGCCGTTTATTGGGGTAAATCATCTAAACGCACATTTATGTGCTAATTATATTGATACTGACATAAAACCTCCTTATATGGCTTTGCTGGTGAGTGGGGGGCATACGCAAATTATAGATGTTGAATCTTATTCAAAGCAAACAATACTAGGAGAGACAATTGATGATGCTGTTGGAGAGGCATATGATAAAGTTGCCAGACTAATCGGACTGCCATATCCCGGAGGCCCAAAACTTGACAAATTGGCTCAAGATGGCAACCCAAATTCCTATGAACTTCCTATATCCAAGGTTGAGGGGTATAATTTTAGTTTTAGTGGTTTGAAAACTGCTGTATTGCGCCTGGTAAAATCATTGAAGCAACAAAATAATTCTGATGAATTAACTGAAAAACAAATAAAAGATGTTTGTGCAAGTTTTCAGGAATGTGTCTCAAAAACCCTTGCAAAAAAGCTAAAAAAAGCTCTTATTGAAAGAGGTTACAAGCAAGTTGTTATTGCCGGCGGGGTCGCTGCTAATTCAGAAATCAGAAAGAAAATTTTTGAATTTGAAAAAGACGGATACAAGGTAAATGCTCCTGCAATGAAATATTGTACAGATAATGCTGCAATGGTTGCATCTTGTGCATATTTTAATACAAATACATTCGACGATGTTGATGTTGAAGTCTTTTCAAGAGTTCACTAAAAATCAAATATTTAAATTTTTCGGTTTTCTATATGATGAAAAATGAACAATAAAGTGTTTTAATCGTTAATATAATGTAGGAATTTCGGATTTTAGATTTTTGAAAATATATAAAAATACTTTAGCAATAATACTAACAACATTATTTATAGGTATGCCAAGTGCATATTCAATAGAGGCTGACGGTTACAAACCGGCTAATGAACAACAGATTATTGCTGAAAATATAAAAGTAAAAAAAGGCTCTACTCTGGGTCTAAATGATTGTATTGCTATCGCACTAAATAACAATCCTGCAATTAAGGCTGCAAGATACAGTTACGGAATTTCAAAAACAAATGTAAATATTGCACGATCCGAATTTTTCCCGACAATTGGTGTTGGAACAGGTTATACATTTACTGATACGCATACAGACAGATTGCACTCGGATACAAACGTTTATAACTTGAATGCTACCTTAAATCAGCTTTTGTTCAATTTTGGTAAAACAAATGCCAAAATTAAAATGCAAAAATTTTATCAAATTGCAGATGAATATAAATTCTATAATGCAATAAGAGAAACAATTTTTCTTGTAAAACAGAGATATTATCAGGTTTTAGCTGCGAGAGCTGCAATTCTGATCAATGGAGCTTATGTTGATATTAATGAGAGAAATTACCAAAGGACAAAAGCGTATTTTGATGAAGGTTTGAAATCCAAAATTGATCTTGTAAATGCTGAAGTTTTATTGAGTGACTCGAAAATAAATTTAATAAAATCGGAAACAACATACGAAAATTCACTGATTAACCTAAATAATGCAATGTATCTTGTTGATGCTCCAAATTATAATATTGAAGGAACAGAGAGTTTTAATATTAAAGACAATGTTGCTCCGATAGATTTAAGTAAGTTCCAAAAGGTTGATTCAGAATCTCAAGCGAATTTACCGGTTGAGGTTGAGGATGCTAAACTGCTGTCTGCAGTTGAAAAATTAGAGATTTTAACAGATTATAAAGTTGATAAATTCCCGTATTCTTTTGACGAATGTCTGAAGATGGCAAGAAAAAACAGGGCTGATATAAAGGCATATAATTCCACATTAGATGCGATGAAAGAAAATCTTGTGTATGTAAAACGCAATTATTATCCTTCCGTTTCTGCGACTGCGGGTTATGGGTTCAGAAATACAAATACGACAAATTCTTTTAATGTCGGGGTGAATTTATCAAGTAATCTCAATATTATGAGTCAGGTTAATCAGGTGGAAGTTGCAAAGTATAATGTAGATTTGGCCGCAAATACGCTTGATAAACTGGAAAAAGATGTATATTTTGCTGTTCAAAATGCATATGTTACGATGGTTCAGCTTGAAAAACAAATTCCTTTGCAGGGTGTAAAAGTTCGCCAAACTCTCGAAAATTATGAATTAGCTGAAGGAAGATATTATGTAGGGCTGGGTGATTATATAGAATTACAGGATGCAAAAGTTAATTATAATAAGGCTCAACATTCATACATTGAAACGATATATAATTATAATGTCGCAAGGGCAAATTTAGAAAGTGTAATTGCGATGCCGCAAAAGGTTACAATAACTTTAGAGGAAAAGAAAAATGGACGAAAAAAGAAATAATTTCTTAAAAATATTAAAAAATAAAAAAATAATAATTCCGATAGCACTGCTGCTATGCGTGATAGGGATGAGCTTTCATATATCTGCAAACAAAGTACATTACCAAACCCAAGAGCTCAAAAGATGTACAATCACGCAGGTTGTTGAAGCATCCGGAACGATTAATCCTGTAAATATTGTAAGCGTAGGTTCAACCGTATCAGGTTTGATGAAGGCAATATATGTTGACTATAATTCTGAGGTAAAAAAGGGGCAGTTGCTTGCACAGATTGACCCTGCAAATTTTCAGGCTGCAGTTGATCAAAATACCGCACAAATCAACAATGCTGAAGCTAATTTAGCTCGTTTAAATGCTGAAATGGTTTATGCACAAAAAACCTATACAAGATATAAAAATCTTTATGCCAAAAACTTTATTGCAAGAAGCGAATTAGATCATGCGGAAAGTGAATATTTGGCAAAAAAAGCTTCTATTGGCGCTCAAAAAGCATCTATTGCTCAGGCTAGAGCGAGTTTGCATACTTCACTAACAAATTTAGGTTACACAAAAATAATTGCACCTGTTGACGGCACTATCATAAAAAGAGCAGTTGATGTAGGTCAACCGGTTGCAGCAAGCTTTCAGGCTCCTGAGTTATTTACTATAGCGCAAGATTTAAAGAAAATGCAAATAGAGGTTAATGTTTCTGAAGCTGATATTGGCCGTGTAAAAGAAGGACAAGAGGCTGATTATACTCTTGATGGTTATCAGGATAGTGTTTTCCATGGAACAGTTACTCAGGTTCGGTTAAATTCTACAACAACTTCAAATGTTGTAACATACACGGTCATCGTAAGTGTTGATAATGAAGATTTAAAACTTAAACCGGGAATGACCGCAAATGTTTCCATTATTACAAATAAAAGTGAAAATGTTCTATGTGCTCCTTCTGTAGCATTGAAGTACAGCCCTGATTCAAGCGGTAAAAAATATAAGGAACAGGGCATATGGATTTTAGAGAATAATAATCCTGAAAGAATAAATATAAAACAGGGTGCAAGTGATGATACTTATGTAGAAGTAATATCGAAAAAATTGAAACAGGGAGATAAAGTTATAGTTGGTTCTGAAGGCGGAAAGGCTTCAAAACCTATAGGAAACAATAGTACAAGGCGACGTGGTGGCCCTCCGGGAATGTTTTAAGGTGTGAATTTATGTTAAAAAATAAATCGGAATTCTTAAATAATATAAAAGACCGAATTGATATTCAACGATATGAAGGAGAACGTTGCTCTCGCATAAGTATGTTGATTTTTACTGAAATTATGCTTTTATCGCTCGTTGTCGGTGGAGCGTATTTTTTTGCATATTGTATTGAATTAGATTCCAAAGGAATTTGGTATGCTCACGGTTTATCTGTTTTTACAGGTATAGTTATGTTGTTATTTGTTGTGTTATTTTTTATGAGTCCTAGTTTATCAAATAAAGATTTTAAAAATGAATTAAAAAAACGTTGTCAGGATGATATAAGGGAGTTTTTTGGACTTTCGATGTCTACCCGTAATAAACTTAATTGTGTAGAACTCGAGAATAGCAATTTATTTTCTTCTTTTAATACTCTGGAAAGTGATGATGTGTTAAGGGGGGAGTATAAAGGGGTCTCTTTTATTGTCGAAGAGGTCGAATTAAGGGATATTAATGGATCAGGGCGGAGTAGAACAGATTTCCTTGCTTTTAAGGGGGTTGTTATATCTTTTCCTTTTAATAAAAATATCAAATCTCAAACACTTGTAACTACACGTGGAGATAAAGACATAAGAAATTATAAAAGTGGTTTCAGATTTTTACTTTCCATTTATCTTTTTTTTATATTGTTGCCGCTGTGTGCCTTAATGTTTGTCATTTTTTCATTGTTATATGAAAATTACGGCTATTATGATTTCAGTCTTTTTGCAACTTCAATATTGTCAATGTTTGTGCCGATTTGTATTTTAGGGTGTTTTTTGTGGGTGTTTCTCAAAAAATATATCGATAAAAAAAGTCAAATGGATGATGTTAAAACAGAAGATGTGTCTTTTGATAAAAGATTTTGTGTATATTCAAAAGATCAGGTAGAATCAAGATATTTAGTTACTCCGTCATTTATGGAAAGAATGAAAAATCTTGAAACGGCTTTTGGAACAAAAAAAGTCAAATGTTCGTTTTATGAAGACCGATTAATGTTTGCAATGTCCAGCGATAAAGATTTATTTGAGCTTGGGAGTCTTTATTCATATTCTTTGATGAAGCATGTTAATGATTTTTACAATCAAATAAATTCAATATATGATATAATAGACCACTTTAAATTATACGAAAAAACAGGGTTATAAAATGAATTTTATAGAAGTAAAACATGCGATAAAGACATATTCAACAGGAGAAGAATCCTTCAATGCTTTGGATGATGTATCACTAAGTATTAAAGAGGGTGAATTTGTAGCGATTATGGGTACATCCGGTTCGGGGAAATCCACATTTATGAATATGCTTGGGACTTTAGACAAACCAAATTCCGGAGAATATTATTTGGATGGTGAAGACATGCTTCATCTTGATTCTGACAGTTTGGCGATGGTTCGTTGTGAAAAAATGGGATTTGTTTTTCAGGGTTTTAACCTGATATCAAGAACTTCTGCTCTTGATAATGTTTGTTTGCCTATGATATATAAGGGGATTCCTGAAAGTGAAAGAATTAAACGCGGACGTGAAGCTTTAGAGGTTGTAGGTTTAAAGGATAGAGAAGATCATATGCCAAACCAGATGTCTGGTGGCCAACAGCAGAGAGTTGCGATTGCAAGGGCTTTAGTAAATGATGCCCCGTTAATATTGGCGGATGAACCTACGGGAAATCTTGATACAAAGACAAGTATTGAAGTTATGGAATTTTTTGTAAAATTAAATGAAAGATTAGGTAAAACAATTGTATTGGTTACTCATGAACCGGATATTGCCGAATATACTCAAAGAATTGTTAAATTTAAAGACGGAAAGATTGTTTTAGATCAGCCTAAAGCTGAATGGGTAAAGCATAGAACGAGAGAAACATAATATGTTAGATTTTAAATCAATATTAAAGATGTCAACAACATCACTAAAAATAAACAAAATGCGTTCAATGCTTACAAGTTTGGGTATAATTATAGGTGTAAGTGCGGTAATTATTATGCTTGCTGTTGGTTCAGGGGCAAGTAAAAAAATTGCATCAGATATGGAATCAATGGGAAGTAACTTATTAATGATTCGTTCTGCTTCTGCCAAAGCAGGTGGAGTACGAATGGGCTCAGGAACAAAACCTACTTTAACTTTAAAAGATGCTCAAGCCATAGAAGATAAAGCAAGAGGAATTTTAGCGGTTGCTCCATATTCTTCTGAAGGGAAACAAGTTACATATGGTAATCAAAACTGGTCTACATCGATTGCCGGCACTACGATGGCTTATTTTATTATAAGAAATTATGAAATAGAATCCGGACGTGGCTTTTTGAGAGATGATGATAAAAACGGAACTAAAGTTGCAATATTGGGGCAAACTGTTTCCAGAGAATTATTCGGAGATGTTGACCCTATTAACAAAACTATTCGTATCGGCAATATTCCTTTCAAAGTTATTGGATTGCTAAAGTCAAAGGGTTCAAGTGGTATGGGCCAAGATCAGGATGATTTGGTCTTTATTCCTATTACTACGGCTCAGAGAAAAGTTTTTGGAACAGATTTTCCCGGGACTGTTAATATGATTTCTGTAAAAGCTCAAAATGATCAAGTTATATCTATCACTCAGGAGGACATAACAGAGATTTTAAAATCTCGTCATCATATTGGCTCAAAGCAGGATAATGATTTTGAAATAAGAAATCTTGCCGAGATGCAGGAAACAATAAAATCAGCAACTAAAACAATGTCTCTTTTGTTAGGTGCTATCGCCGGTGTCTCCTTAATAGTTGGAGGTATAGGCATTATGAATATCATGTTGGTATCAGTAACAGAAAGAACAAAAGAAATCGGTATAAGAATGGCAATAGGTGCAAAAGCTTCTGATATAAGATTTCAATTTTTAATTGAATCATTTTTGCTTTCAATGGTTGGAGGTTTAATTGGTGTTTTCGTGGGAATCTTTGGAGCACACCTGATGCATTCCCTCGCGGGTATGAATATTGCAATTACTCTGTCTTCTATTGTTTTGTCGCTGGGCTTTTCTGCAGCAATCGGCATCGGATTTGGGTACTATCCTGCTTATAAGGCGTCCTTGCTAAATCCAATCGATGCACTGAGATATGAATAATTAAGCTCTGTGGCAAAGTAAATTTCCTAGTGCAGACCCTAGAGCCGCACCGGCGAATGCTCCGGTAAATGCTGACGAATAGCCACTATAATACGTGCTGTATCCTCCGTAGAATAATGGTCTTTGGCAAAAATACGGTGTTGTTATTGAACAGAATGGGTATGAACTGTAAAATGGCATAAAGCCGAACCCCCCAAAGCCAAATCCATTGTTAATACAAATATTTGATGCATAAAACATATTTTTTCCCCTATAAATATCCTTATATATATAAAGATATTTTTTATGAGAATATTGCCAAATAATAAAAATTTATTAACAAATGTTAAATATATATGTCTTTTGCTTTTGCTAAAAATTCAAGCAGGCTCATAACTTTGATACGTTTTTGCTTGAAGATAAGCCCCTGTCTAAGACCTATAATACAGGATGGACAAGTTGTAATTACGATATCTGCATTTGTATTTATTATGTTTTGGGCTTTTTGTTCTGAAATCTCTTTTGATAATTTGTGGTTTTTAATTCCAAAAGAACCCGCAAAACCACAACATTCATCATAATTATTCATGTTGATGAATTCTATATTTTCGCAATTTGTCATTATTTTATAAATAAAACTATCTTCTTTCATGTGGCAAGGTTTATGAAATGTGACTTTTATGTGGTTTTTAAAGCGAAACTTAATGTTATATTTTGCGATTATTTCTCCCCAATTTACAAATTTGTTTTTATCAATTTCGCACTCAATGTATTGGGGATAGCTGAGAAGAGTGCTTTGGCAGCTTGAACAATCGGTTACTATATTGTCACAGTCATTGCTAAATTTGTTAACATTGTCAATTGCGGCTTGTTCAAATCTTTCAAGAATTCCTTCTGAAAGAAACGGAAGTCCACAACATTCAAAATTTGGTGTAATTATGTTAATTGGAATATTTTTAAATATTTTATGCAAATATTTGTCTGTTTTAGGACATATTTGGTTGACGCAGCCTCTAAAATATATGACTTTCTCTGCGTTTTTCCATTTTCTAAATTTCGGTCTGAATGGTTTCGAAATATGTTGAAAAATATTTATAATATTGTTAAATATGATTTTTGAAAATGCAAAATTTATAAATTTTGAATAAAATTTATTTTTCATAAATTCATTTTTTGCAACGGATAATATTTGGCAGACTTCAATATTGCTTGGGCAAAAATCCTTGCATTTACCACATTTTAGGCATAAATCAAGATATTTGTTTATATTGTCGGAAAGTTCAAGATGTCCTTTTGCAACTCCGTTGAGCATAATAAATTTACCTTTGCTGACTGCACATTCGTTTTTGGTTATTTTATATACAGGGCAAGCACTTTGACAGAGTCCGCATCTTGAACATTTTTCCAAATCTTTTTCAAAGTTTTTCAGCTTTTTCATAATGAAATGATATCACGAAATATATATCAATTCTGTAATATTTTTTAATAATTATCAAAAAATATTAAATTTATTTTGTAGTATTGCCGAAATATAAGATAAGAGTTCATGTAACAAGGAATGAAAAATGTCAGAAAATTCTCAATTTACTTTTAATAGGCCATATAAACCATTTGGGTTTAATGTACAGGTTCCTGAAAGAACTATTCAGCAGGCAGGTGATACTTTAGCAAATATTGTAAAAGCTCCTGCAGATCCTTTATTTAGCTTTTTAGAAGAAAATGAAGGAGTTTTCAATGGCGATGTTGCATTTGAGATTAATAGAATAACTGCTCAAAATTTCACTATAGGTTCTGCTATGCGTATGGAAGATGAAAAATCAAATGGCAGACCTCCTCATTTGGATATGCATTTCTAATAGCCCGAGCAGAGCCACGAACGAAAGTGAGAATTGGAGATTTTCCAAAAATGAATATTTTTGGAAACCGACAATGTTGGCGTTTAATGCGAGGGCGTAGTAACGAGCAGAGCCACGAACGAAAGTGAGAATTGGAGATTTTCCAAAAATGAATATTTTTGGAAATCGACAATGTTGGCGTTTAATGCGAGGGCGTAGTAACGAGCAGAGCGACCTGTGAGCAGAGTGCGGAGTGCCGGTATTGTCTTGCGAATAGCAAGATAAGCAGGGCACGTAGTCACGTTT
>CACXDL010000102.1 GCA_902766395.1 uncultured bacterium | reverse complement strand
TGTTAATGTAGTTTTACCGTGGTCAACGTGGCCAATTGTACCTACGTTAACGTGCGGTTTCGTACGTTCATACTTTTCACGTGCCATGAGATTGGTCTCCTTTTTTTCTCTACTTATATACTACTTTCTAATTTAGTATCTACGATACTCTATAATTCTATATGCTCATAAATTTTTGTCAAGAATATAATAATCTCATTATTTTTTTAATTATGAAGTTTTGTAACATTTTTTTGCCATTCTGCAATTCTGTTATTAAAAAAAACTTTATATAGATAAGTAAGATTATGAATATGGAGGATTTGCCATGGGCGGAAATATTATAGACGGAATAGAAAAAGTTACATATGGTATATCTGATACAGCTTATAGGTTGGCTACAGGAAAAACAAAAAGAATTAGACTTGATGAATTAATATCAGGGCATGGATCTGTTCCTAATGTTAACGGTAACAGTGCAAGTGTATGGGGATATGGCTTTGCGCCGGGTTCATCAGGAACAGCATCAAGTAGATATTAGTATTTTAATGAATTGATAAATAAATTTTTTATTATAGAATAATCCTTGAAACAAAGATCAAGGATTATTTTATGCTATTAACCACAGATATCGGAAATACAAATATTACACTGGGAATATTTGACGGGATTAATTATATAAACGAATTCAGAATACCTTCAGATAAAGACCTTTCTATGAGCGAATATGAAGTTATTCTTAAATCTTTGCTTAAGGAATACGAAATTGATAGTTGTGTTATTGCTTCAGTAGTGGAAGAATTGAATATAAAGTTTAGACATGCTGTAGAAAACGTTTTTAACATAAAGTCAGTTTTTGTGACATGTGATATTAATCTCGGCATAAAAATAATTGCCGATAATCCCTATGAAGTTGGAGCTGACAGAATTGCCAATGCAGTCGCCGTTGCCGAAAAATATAAAAATAAAGCAGTAATAGTTATAGATTTTGGGACTGCAACAACATTTGATATTGTAAATTCAAGAGGCGAATTTTGCGGCGGAATAATAGCCCCAGGACTTAAAACTCAACTAAAAAGCCTCAATAGTTCTACTTCAAAATTGCCAAAAACAGAAATTTCAATATCTCAAAATGCCATTGGACACAATACAACAGAAGCGATTCTTTCCGGAGTTATCAGGGGAAGTGCATGCATGGTTGATGGCCTGATAGAGCAATGCGAAAAAGAATTGGGGGAACCAGCAATAATTGTAGCAACCGGCGGATACTGCGGATTAATTTCAAATTATCTGAAAAGAAATTTTACCTCCATAAACCCAATACTAACACTTGAAGGGTTGAAAAAAATATACGAAATGAATTCTAAACCTTCAAAGGTCACAGAAAATTCTAGCCAAAAACTTTAGTCAAAAACTTCTGTAACTCTGCAGGAATTTTATCTCCTAAATTCATTTGCGCCACCGCATTTCTCATTGCAATATCGCGTTTAATTTCTGTTGCGGACTTTGCAAGATAATATGGAGCATACGTTACTTTTGATGCCTCTTTTTGATTTCGTCTTATTATTCTTGAAGATAGCGGTATCACACCAACAATTTTTGCCATAGGAAACTCCTTTACTTTATATCATATGTAAATTGCAAAAAATTACCCATTAAATTTTCATTCCATACCTGAACATCTTGGGGTACATTTAAAACAGCAGGCGTAAAATTCCAAATATATTTTATACCTGTATTAACAAGAAAATCTGCTATTTTTTGCGCATATTGGACAGGAACTGTTAAAATAACTATATCTACATAATGCTGCCAAACATACACAGGCAAATCCTTAATGTCTAAAATTTTTTTATTATTTATTTCTCTTCCTATTTTATCAGGATCATTATCAAACAAACTTACAATATTTAAGCCATAGTTCGCAAAATTATCATAATTTGCTAGAGCCGTTCCGAGATTCCCGGCACCAATTATGTACGCCCGCTTTGTTTTTGAAAAACCCAAAGTAGACTCTATAGAAATTTTTAGATCTTTTACATTATAACCGACTCTTGATTTACCTGAATTATTAAGGATATTTATATCCTTACGAACCTGAGAATCATCAATATGAAGCAAACTCGCAATTTGTTTACTCGAGATATATTCATCTTTCTTTGCAATATAATCCTGAAGTATACAATGATAAAGAGTTAATCTGTTTATAACTTTATCTGGAATATTCTCTTTCATAGAAAAAATATAACATAAAAAAAAGCTATGTACATTAGGTGCATAGCTGTTGATTAGGGATATGTGTATCTTAGTTTCTAAGGAGTATACAGTAATACTAGCACTTTCATTTTATTTGAAATCATACAAATACATGAGATTTTAAAAAAGTTTTGAAACTTTGCCCTTTAATAAAATTCTGATATAATATCTGTAAGAATAAGGGGAAACCATGAAGAAGAATATTATTTTACTAATTTCAGCAATTTTAATTATATCTTTGGGTATAACAAGTGTTTTTTCAGCGCAATATTCAAAATTTACAAGAAATTTCATCAAGAATTTTAAAGATTGTGATCAGTATGAAGAAACAACATCAAACCAATTTCAAGGTCAAACATTTACAAGCACAAAGAAAATTATTGGCTGGAGAAATGGTTTTTGCAGATATCAGGAAGTTTTATCCTCCGCAGCCGGAAAATACAGAATTGATTGTTCATTTTCAGATGTTCAGCTTGACGAATTATATGAAGCTATGAAAAGCCGTTATAAAAAAACAGAAACATTTAATTTAGAATTGTTTTCACCTCAAAAAGATGAAAAAACAGGAAAAACAACTTATGTAAAATCCGGTTCTACCATAATAAAAGGGAATAAAGCATATGTTATATGGGCAAAATACCAAAATAACCCTTATTTTTGTGTCCCTGAAAAATTATGATTTTTGTCTGAATGCAAAATATTTGAACAATACATAAGTAAGCATCGAAACAAGAAATATAGAAATTACTTGCGAGATATATACATTTTTAATTAAATATCGAACAATTAGTTCCAGAATTATTGCATTTAAAACATACCCAACAGCCCATGTTGAGCAACATTTTATATATTCTGCAAGATAATTTCCTCTTGTCAAAAATACAAAAAATTTCTGATTAAAATAAGAAGTTACCGAAGAAACAGACCATTGAATAAACACACATAATTGATAATGGTTTGCCCCAATTAACTGTATTGCAATAACGAAAATTACATATGATATTAGAGCATTTACACCGCCAATTATAAGGAATCTGAAGAATCGTGGAAGTACACACCATTTATCGTATAATCTGTTAATCAAATTCATTTATTATAAATCCTCATCTGACTCTTTTACCGGAGCTCCGATAACTCTTTCTAATTCTGCGGCATTAACATTATACTGCAAAACAGAATTATAATAATCCAATTGGGCATTTAAATATGTATTTTCAGAATCTTTAAACTCAACCGCATCACCTAATCCAACCTGATAACGCCTGAAAGCCTGATATTGCTGTTCTTTAGCTGCCTGCATCGCAAGACGTGATACAGCTATACTATCTTTTGAATTAATCAAATTTATATAAGCACTTTTCACATCCAAATATACATTTTGCTTTTCTTTTTCATGCTCTGCCACAGATTTTTTGAAGGCTGCAATTGCCTCATCTACCTGTTTTTTTAACAGCATTAAATTAACCGCATTATACTGCAATTGGACTCCTACCTGATAACCGGAGTCACTATTTATATGCCGACCACCATGTTGATAGCTTCCAAAAGTTCCGATATTTGGGGTAAATGCTCTTTTCGCAGCCCGAACCTTCAGTTCAGCTGCATCCATTCTTTTCTTTGAAGCAAGTAACAAAGGACGAGATTCTTGTGCTATTGATAACAAATTAGTAAAATCCACATTATACACTTTTGTATTCAAGTCATCAGTCAACACAACCCCTGCCAGTTCAGGAATACCTACCGAATTTGCAAGTTTTACAGCAGCCAGCTCAAGAGTATTTTTTGCTTTTATTAAATTTAATTTTGCCTTTCCAAGGTTATACTCTGCATATGTAACATCAATTTTGGCCTTTTCACCGATTTCATAGTATGCTCTTGCTTGTTTTAGCTGAAGTTCATAATCTTTTACCGTTTCTTCATATACTGCTTTTTGAATTTTTGCAAATATTAAATTATAATATGCAACTTTTACATTATATATAACATTTTCAATACTGGTTTCAGCATCATATCTTGTTGATTCATATGTTTTTTTTGCCATATCAGCATTTGCTTTTGTTTTACCAAAATCAAAAATCAACATATCCGCAGACAGTGTCGGCACATAATACATATCATACTTTTGAGGTATAAGCCTTGCCATACTACCAGTCATAGTCATTAGCGTATCATTTCTTGAATAACTGATTCCTGCAGTTAACTTTGGAAAATAATTTGACCATGCCTGACCTATTTTTGTCTTATATATATCTGCATTGCTGATTGCAGACATAATTATCGGATGATGAGTAATAGCGAGTTTTATACAGTCATCTAAACTTACCTCTTTAGGGAGATCTTCCACCACATCATCAAAATTTATTTTACTATCAATAACAGGAAATTTAGATTCATACATACCTTCAGCTTCTTTTGAAGAATCAATTTTTGTTCTTGTACTCATCTTAAGTTTCTTTATTTCCTGACGCTTGTTTATCTTTTCTTTTTCAGGTTTTATTATCTGAACTGGAGCATCAGATTTTTTGGCAATCTTTACTCCTTGAGCCTGAGCTGCTTGAGAATCGGAATCTAAAGTTTTAACAGCCTTTTTTGCCGACACTGCTGTTGAACTAATAACCAGTACCGATAATATCAATATCAAATTATATATCTTCTTCATTTTCATTATTCTTCTATCTCCAAATCTTTTGAGGTAATTTCACGTTTAGGAAATTTATCAACAAATTCCTGTACTATAACATAAAATGCAGGAGTTAACACAGCCCCAAGAGTACACGCAGCAACCATCCCCCCAAATACAGTTGATCCGACAGAAATTCTTGAATTAGCACCGGCTCCTGTCGCAAATATCATTGGTAACACACCGATAATGAATGCCAACTCGGTCATCATAATTGCCCTAAATCTTAGTTTTGCAGCTTTAATAGCAGCATCCTTTACCGATAATCCATTTTCTTCATGTTCGACTTTCGCAAACTCTACAATCAAAATAGATTGTTTTGCGGCTAAACCTATAAGGGTAATCATCCCAACCTGAGAATAAATATCAAAAGCCTGATTTATCATCAATTGGAAAATTAAAGCACCTAATGCTGCAACAGGGGAAATTAACAATACCGCAAACGGAATTGTGTAACTTTCATACAATGCAACAAGGAATAAATAAACAAAGATTAACGCCAAAGTTACAATAACAATTGTCTGCCCTGAAGCTTCTCTTTCCTGAGCAGAAGTACCTGACCAATCAAAAGTCATATCCGAAGGGAGGACTCTTTTTGCTACTTGTTCCATTGCATTCATAGCATCACCGGTGCTCTTACCGGGAGCCTGTTGCCCCTGAATCTGAACAGAGGTATATAAGTTATATCGGTTTATAGAAGCAGTACCAATTGTCTGTCGCAATTTTACAAGAGATAATATTGGAACCTGAACGCCGCTTCTATTTGTAACATAAATATTTTCAAGATCAGAGGCCTTGTCTCTGTATCGACTTTCGGCCTGTAATTCAACCTTAAATACACGGCCATACTTGTTAAAGTCATTTACATAGTATGTCCCAAGCATTGATGCCATTGTTGAATATAATTCCTGCAAGTCCACATTTTGAGCAAGAGCTTTTGCATAATCAATATCAAGAATATACTGAGGGACATTAGCCTGAAATGTTGTATTTACATCTGAAAGAGTTTTATCAAGGTTCGCCTCTGATATAAGTTTGTTTGCCCAAGACTCCATTTGCTGAGGAGTATAATCCCCTTGTGAAAGCATTTGAAATTCAAAGCCTCCCATCATACTCATACCGTTTATAGCAGGCGGAGAAAATGATATTATAGATGCTTCTTTTATCCCTGCAGCAATCATTCTTATTTTTTGTAATATTGCAGTATGAGAAAGATTTGTTTCTTTTCCCTGAATTTTTCTTATTATCCACTTGACGGGCCCGATTTTTCTGTCTTTATAACTATCAAGTAATATAATTGCAAATGAAGAATTTGACGCTCCTCCACCCCCAAAAACTGTTAATCTGGATTTGTCTACACCATCTAACTTACTTACCTGTTCAACAAATCTGCGAGAGATTTCTTCTGTTCTTGGCAAAGACGCACCATCCGGCAAGGTAATACTTGCAATAAGAGCACCTTGATCTTCATCAGGTATGAAACCTTTTGAAGTTATACTATACGCAAACCCGGTTAAAAGAACAATTGCGGCGTAAAAAATTATAACAAGTTTTTTATCATATACAAATTTTTCCACATATTCCATATAAAAATTTTCAAGCTTGTCAAAAATCTCATTAAATTTATCTACAATACGAAGTGTCCTTACATTTATACGTTTAAGAATATGTTTAAAAGTAGAAGTTATATCGTGTTTGTGATCATTCAAATCTGTGTCAACTTTTCTGTTCAGAAAATGTGAGCACATTGCAGGGGACAAAGACAACGCACATATCGCAGAAATTGCAATTGAAACAGCTATACAAACAGCAAACTGCTTATACATAACACCGGTCATACCACCCATGAATATAATCGGAACAAATACAGCCATTAACACCATTGCCATAGCAACAAGGGAAGAACCTACTTCCTCCATTGTCAATTGAGTCGCTGCAATTGCAGATTTTCCCTCATCTATGTGCCTTTTTACATTTTCAATAACAACAATCGCATCGTCAACTACAACACCAACTGCCAAAACTAATGCGAATAAAGACAACAAATTTATAGACATTCCTAAAACTTTTAGTGCAAAAAATGTACCAATTAAAGAAACCGGAATTGTTGCACAAGGAACTAATGTTGCCATACCATCACCAAGAAATAAGTATATGATTAATACAACAATTATACCTGTTAACAATATGGTAAATTCAACTTCTGACATTGATTCTTCGATATAGTCCGCATCATCTTTAACCGTAATAATTTTTAATCCGTTATTTATTCTGGAATTGAGTTCATCTACTTTTTTATGAACCGCTTTTGACATATTTATAATATTTGCGTCCGGTAATTGAGATATAACAATAACAGCAGAAGGCTTACCATCCACAAGCCCCAAATTCTGATAATTTTGAGCTCCTAATTCAACTCGGGCGACATCTTTTATTTTTATATTTGAACCATCAATATTAGACCGAATAATTATATTTTCAAACTCTTTGACATTTTGTAAACGGCCGGGAGTCTTCAGTGTAATTTGCAATGCTTGCTCATCATCAGTTGGTCTTTGTCCCAAAGCTCCTGCAGCAACTTGAGTGTTTTGAGCATTAATAGCTGCTTTAATCTCCCCTGTGGAAATATTTAAACCAGCCATCTTTTGAGGGTCAAGCCATATTCTCATTGAATAATCCCCTGCACCGTATACATCGACATCTGCAACACCTTCAACACGTTTTAACTCATCCTTTATGTAGATAGATCCATAATTAGTTAAATCAAGCTGAGACCAATTCCCTCTTTCAGGGTAAATTGTTAATATTAATGCCCCCGAGCCGGAAGTTCTTGTTATTGCTGTTACTCCGGTACGTTGAACATCTTGTGGCAACTGTGATTGTACTTGCTGAATTCTATTTTGGACATTCATCAGATTTACATTTTTATCAGTACCAACCTTAAAATACATTTTCAAAGAATATGAACCATCATAACAAGTTGAAGTCATATATGTAAGGTTTTCTACACCATTTAATTTTTGCTCCAAAACAGTTGCAACAGAGGATTCTATAACCTCAGCACTTGCCCCCATATAATTGGCGCTTACCTGTATTTGTGGAGGAGTGACATCGGGATAACTTTCTTGTTTTAAACCTAAAAGCGAAATTAAACCCAAGATCACTATACATATTGATATTACAAGAGCGAATCTTGGCTTTTGTATAAAAAAGTATAACTTTGATTTATCCAGTATTTTCTTCATTATTATTCCTTAATTTTATTTTATGCATACAACAAGAAAGATAAGCCTTACTTATCTTTTTTCCCTTGTTTTTTATCATATTCCTTTTTTGTTAATATTTTAACTTTCTGACCGTCCTGCATTATATTTTGTACACCTGCAATAACCAACCTATCCTCCGGCTTCAAACCTTCTTCAACAATCCAATGGTTGTCTATCGAGTCTGAAACTTTAATATCTTTTCTCTCAACTTTTAAATCTTTATTTACAGTCCACACATAATATCCACTCATTGCATCTCCCTTTGTTGCAGCCTGAGGGACTGTCATAAATTTTACTTTTTGAGGAGCTTCCAATGTAACTTTCAAATAATCTCCAGGGACAAGCCAGCCTCGCGGATTCTCAAAAGTTGCCCTCATTTGAATAGCCCCGGAATTTTTATCAATCTGATTGTCTACAAAATCAACTACACCGATCTTATCATAATATTTTCCACCATCAAATCGAACTTTAACTTTTACACCTTTAAACTTATCACTTGCCTTTAACATTTTTATAAAATCTGCAGATCTTAAACTAAAAGCAACATACACAGGGTCAATACTGGAAACATTTACTAACGGCCCGGAAGTCAGTGTAACATAATTTCCTTCTGTAATATTTACTTTACCAATTCGGCCATCTATAGGTGATTTTATTGATGTATAACCAAGATTGACTTTTGCCAATTGCAGCTTTTGGCGTGCAGAATCTAACAATGCCTGATTTTGATTTCTTGTTGCCAGACTTTGATCCACCCGAGAATGACTTACTAAATCTTCTTTTATAAGTGAATTCGCCCTATCCAATTCTTTTTGGGAATTTAACAATAATGCTCTATACTGATTTACATTTGCTTGAGAATTTCTTACTTCTAACTGATATTCCTGAGGATCTATTTGAAAAAGTAACTGCCCCTTCTTTACATAATCACCTTCTTTAAAATATTTTTTGTTTAAAAAGCCTGAAACTCTTGCCATTACATCAATAGAATATTTTGCTTCAACTCTGCCTGTTGATTCGGCCTTAATATACTCATCATAATAAGTTGGATACCCGACAACAACTTCTTTTGGCATCCTCATCATTTGCTGCATGATTAAACCAGTAACAAGGCCTGATGTTTTGTTATAAAGTATTGGTATTGTTATTATCAATAATATTAATATTGCGACTTTTTTACGCGTTAAATGAACTTCCATTGTATTCTCCATTATTCTATACTTGTAAAGGTATTAAAGATTTAAACATTTTCAAATCAAATTTGTAATAGTACATTATTCAAACAAAAGAAAATTATTTGTCCCCAAGACTCTTTATAACAGTTTTTTTAGCCGGTACAATTTTTTCAGAATTATTGATTTTATCAACTTCTGTTTTAGTCTCTTGCTCTACCTTTTCTTTCATCTCATTAATCTGAGCTTTTACAGCATCTTTTTCCTCTTTTAACTGTTTAGCTTTTTCTTTAGCCTCCTGTCTTGCTTTTTCTTTTTCCATCTTGGCTAAGGCTTTTAATCTTTCATTTTCAGCTTTCGCTTGAGCTTTTGCAAGCTCTTGCTCTGCTTTTAATTGAGCAGCCTTGGCTTTGGCTTCTTCTTTTGCCTTTTGAGCAATTGCCCTTGCTTGTGCTTTGGCTGCAGCTCGTTCCTCTTTGAGCTTTTGTTTATTTAATTTTGCTTCTAATTTTTCCTGTTCTTTTTGTGCTTTGAGCAGCATTTTTGCCTGAGCTCGTTCAAGTTTTTGCTGTTCCTGATTTATCACTTGTTTGGTTTCCTGAACATTTGATACAACAGAATTAGAAACTTCTTCTTCAGATTCATTAATCTTTTGAACTATATTACTTTGAGTTGCAGAAATTTCTTTCACTGAATTTTCCGCCTTTTGGTGAATATTATTTATATTATCTGAATTTGAATCGGCAGATATTAAACCTTTGTCTGCAGATTCACTATTATCCTCTTTTGATCTAATTAATGGTGCTTTTTCAGATGTTCTTATCTCTGGCACGACAACAACCGGGACCTCCTTTTCCGGATTACTCAATTGCTGATTTTCCTGGGATAATTGAATTGCACGTTCTTTCATTTGTTCTTTTGCAACAGATTTTGGTTGATTAAATACATGAACATTATTTTCAGGTTTTACATCTTCCTGTTTGTTAATTTTTTCAATAGATTTTTCTAAAGTTGGCTGTTCCAGAACAATTACTTCATCTTTTTCGCTTATTTCTATAGTTTTACGCGGCTTTACACCATAATCTTCCGGATTAACATTTGCATGTTTCTCAATAATTTTATTAGTCCTGGAGGTTGACTTATTTGAGCCCTTTTCCTCTCTCATAAAATCGTTGGCAGAAATTTTTTCTTCTGCTTTTGAATTCTTATCATCAGACTTGCCATATTTTATCGTAATATCATCTGAAGGCTTGAACTCTTGTGCAACAAGCTTTGTCGGCTCGGAAGATTTTTCAGTATTTTGTGTTTTTTGCAATTTTTTATCAGTGTTATCAATTTCTTTTTCTTCTTTTAATATACTATTTACTTGTTCTGAGTTTTTATCATTTAGCAATGCATCCTTTTTATCCTTGAATATGAAAGGTTCACCATCTGCAATATTTGAAGAATTCTCAGATTCTGCATCATGTTTTGAATTGTTGTCACTGTCCATTTCAGTTTTTTGCAATGTTTTTGGCAATTCATTAGCTGCAATCATTTGCGCTAAAGAAACTTTTGAATTATCACCTATCATTTCTTGAGCAGATGTTTTAGTTTTCAACTCCGGAGTTTTTGATTTTACCGTAGATTTTACAACATCCTCAGGCACAGATGATGCCAAAGTATTTACATCATTTTTATTTAATTTTTGTGAATATTTTTTATACGGATAATTTTCAATTATTGACATTTTATAATCCGGATTTTTATATACAAAACTTATACCCAAATCACCAAATGTCGTACGGATATAATCATATTGATTATCAATATCACGGTCAGTTATAACAATTCCGGAATTTAATAATTTTGGAAGTCCTGTATTATAAAATGCCTCATATTTATGATAATCTTTTAGCGATATAGAATCCCCTCTCAATGCTTTTTCATATGGTTGCATTGCCTTTTCGACTTTTGTTAATTGCGCAATTATAGGATTTTGCATGGCCTGATCAACATCAGATGCTGCTCCATACCCATACTGATGAGCCATTTCAGATTTTAAGTAATGGATATAACTGTTAAGAGTTTTTTCTTTATCTGAAACAACTTTTACATCAGCATTATAAATGTCATTGATATTATTCAAAACCGTATCAAGATCTGTTAACGCCTTCTCCTCATCTCCCTGCTTATAATAGGCCAATGCCCTCAGATATAATACTGAGTTTGTGTTTGAAACATGCTTATACAACAACATAGTCGTGAGATTTACAACAGAATCATAATCTCCTGCGTTAAATTCGGCTATAGCTTTGTAATACATGCTGTTATAATCGTTCGAATTTAGGGATAAAGCTTTGTCAAAATTTGATATTGCCAAATCAATATTTCCAATTTGCATATTATTCAAAGCAATATAAAAATAGTATAAATGACAATTTGGATTCAACTCTAACGCCTTGTTAAAATATTCTATGGATTTTTTTGCCTCAGATGAAGAAAAAGTTGTCTCTGCCTTATCATAATAGATCTGCCCTAAACTTGCATAAGACTCAAAATCATAAGGATTTAAGGAAATTGATTTCTCAAATGCTTTTTGAGCATCATCATATTTTTCTAATCCTGATAAAGCCACCCCCGTAAGATAATAACCCAAATAATAATTTGGATAATCAGAAGTCACATTTTGTAACTTATACAATGCTTCGTTGAAATTATCTTTTGCAATTTCATCAACCGCCCCATAAATATAAACATCTATCCCCTGAGGATTTAACGGTTTTCCGTATTTCTGAGGTGTGTTTATCTGGTATATATCATTCTTTTTAGGCTTTGGGAGATATATGTGTGAATTATATTTAATAGCATTTTCATAAGAAGTTGCATAAGCCGGATCATTTAGCGCTTTTTGTGCATACATCAGACGGCCGTATAATTCCCCTAATTCAGCATTCTGCAATTGTTCATTTTTATCTGCACCCAGAATTACGGCACTGATATATTTTGTACTTGTCATAGCTTTATCAGCAGAAGATTTTATATTAACGGCTGTTTGATAATCATCTTTCGCCAATTTATACTGTCTCAACTCATAATACGCATCCCCTCGCAATTTATAAGCTTCGTACTTCTGAGGTTTTGAATTTATATAGCCGCTAAGATACTTAACTGCGGTTGCAAAATCTTTTGAATTAATTGCCTCTTGCGATTTTTCCAGTGTTGATTTATTTGCCTTAATTTTTTCTGTAACAATATTCTCGCCGGATGAAGATTCGGAAACAGAAACATCCTCTGCGGCATATACCATAATTGCAGAACACAAAAGAGCTGCTATTACCAAAAAATTTCGTTTAAAATTAGTATTCTTCATATTATCCCTAACCTATATAAAACTCTATACAATGATTATACAATAAGCTATTTTAAATGTAAAATTTATATTATTATTTGATTTTTTTTGTATTTCTGATAATTTTAACTTATGAAAAGATGTTCCTGGGTTGATGAAAAATCAGAAATATATAAAAAATATCATGATGAAGAATGGGGAGTTCCTAAATATAACGACAAAGACCTTTTTGAATTATTAATACTTGAAGGTTTTCAGGCAGGTTTGTCCTGGATTACAATTCTCAAAAAAAGGATAGATTTTAAAGATGCCTTTAACGACTTTAATGTGGAAATTGTTGCAAAATACAATGATACAAAAATCTCAGAACTGCTAAAAAATGAAAAAATAATCCGAAGCAAAACTAAAATTCATGCGGCAATAACAAACGCACAAGTATTTATAAAAATTCAAGAAGAATTTGGAAGTTTTTCAAAATACATTTGGGGGTTTACGAATGGAAAGATAATTAAAAACAAAACAGATAACTTTGTTACATCTTCTCCACTTTCCCAAAAAATATCTAAAGACCTAAAAAAAAGAGGAATGAAATTTGTAGGTCCGGTTATCATATACTCCTACCTGCAGTCTATTGGAATAATTGACGACCATGAAACTACCTGTTTTAAATATTAAATAACTAATCAGCAAAAAAAATTTTTTTTGGGTTATAATAACTTTGTGTAATATCACACAAAATTTATTTAAATAAGTAACTAGCATAATGAATAAAATATCAGAACTTGGGAAAAAGGTACTAATATCCGTAGGGAGAAATAACAAACCGACATACGCTGTTATGGCAGTTGCGGTTGCAAATGGTATTTTTAAACCTATTTCATCACTAACTGACAAAAAAGAAAAACCTGAAGCAAGGAAATATGCGGCATTGAGAGAATTTGCAACTGAAGTTGTTGCTGTTCCAACATATTGGCTATGCGGAGTGGGTGCTGCAAAAATAGGGGAAAAAATGTTTTCTAAAGACCCGGTAAAGAAAAACATTACAAAAACAAATATGATGTTCCTTGGGGTTTGTACAGCTGCATTACTTGTAATTCCGGCAGTATGTTCGGTTGTTCTGGCAGGGCTGGATAAAATTGTAAAAAAGGACAATAAAATTTCACAAGATCTAAATAAACTTGATATTATGTCAAAAAGTCCACAAGCGGAAGTATACCAAACTCCAAGCTCTCGTACAGAATTCGGGCATCTTTTACAAAAACCGAGTATAACAACATTTGCAAACCGTGGAGGACTTAAAATATGATAGGAAAAATATTAACAAGTCCTACAATATATAACATTACGCAAACAACTCAGGCTCAAGTCGGAATAGAAACAGGATTAAAAGCTGTAGGGCGTCCGGGATTTATACTGCTAGACGGGAATATTGATTCTAATACAAAAAAATATTCTGCAACTAAAGAATTTTTATACCAATTAACTTGTCTCGTTGCATCTATTGCTGTTATTGTTCCGGTATTTAAGAAAAATTCCTTTGCAATTGCCAAAAAACTTTTTAAAGATGAACAAATTCTAAAGGCTTTCAAAAATTCCGATGAATTCAATGCCTTTTATAAAGCAAATTCTAAAGACAATCGAGTTCCGAAGTTAAGAGAAATTTATGTTAACAAAGGATTGAATGTATTTTCTGATGAAGAACTGCAAGAGCATATACATTTAGCTAAAGGAATAATTGAAACAACATCAATTGCGGGATCTATATTAGGCTTATCAATAGTAGCACCAATGTTATCAAGACCATTAATAAGACCAGCACTTAAAAAACTCGGCTTGGACAAACCGCAAACTGATAAAAAAGACGAACCTGCAAAATTAAATGTTGAAGCCTGAGATTAACTAAAACTTATGCGCAGCAAGCATAGTTCTTCGCCCGTTTGACTATTTTTTATAACATGTTCTGATACATTGTTTTCTGGATCAAACTTTACTAGTGAAATAACATCTTCTCCATAACGAACTTCGTGTTTGTAATATATGTCCATAGTTTTTATTTCATGTGATTTTCTGAATTCAAAATCTAATGCCTCCATAGCCCATGAAATGTATACAGTATTATTGACATGCCCATTCATATCTAAATCTTCATACCTTACATGGAATAAAATTTCCTTGTCCCACTGGAATAGTGTTTTCAATTTTTGAAGCTGTAAATCATCCTCTCGTTTTTCAAAACTTTTGATATCAGGGAATTTTTGTCCGATATTAATCAAGGATTTATTTTCTAAATCAACCATCAACCATGAAGTCGTTGCTCTGAGAAGCCTTGAACCTGCAACATCAAACACTTCAAAATCTCTATATGCGGTTTGTCGCAAAGTTCCTCTGTTTTCAGTTTGGATAACAATTTCGTTTAAACCTGTAGGATATTTGTCAAATTCAAGACGATATCGAACCAAAAACCAACCTAAACCTTCATTATTCAATTCAACATTACCAAACGGAGTATTGGCGATATTTCTTGATGCTGTATCCTGAAGTAAATTTAGTAATGCTGCAGGTTTTACCGAATAATTCATATCCAGTTCCGACATTGAAATCGGATATTTTTTCTCAAGAGTGTAAAATCCGTTATTTAAAACAGTTATCATTTAAAAATCCTTTATTATTCCATAAGGTTGAGCATATATTTATCTTTAAATTCATCCAGTTGTTGAGAGTATTCTCTTACATCTTCAGCTTTCAGTTTATTTTTTAGCTGATGCCTTGACAGATTATAACTTGTTGACTGAATCATATTTGTAGATATGTTAGAGCAATGATCAGAAATTCTTTCTAAATCGTTCAAAATTTCAGCATATGCAAAATTTCTGCGAATATGAACTTTCTCCTTTTTAACACGTTTTATATGATTTTTCTTTGCTACATATGAAATATCATCTACAACCTGTTCAAATGGCTCAACTTCATATGCTGTACTTATATCGTTATATATAAATGCCTTAACAGTTATATCATAAACTTCTTTAACAGCATTTACCACTTTCTTTAATTCTTCAACCGTATCAGGCATTAAAACCCATTCTTTTTTGTGCATTTGATCTGCTATTTGCAAAATATGAATCGAATGATCTGCAATTTTTTCAAAATCAGATATTGAAAAAATCAGTTGAGAAATTTTGTTTGAATCATCCTCTGTTAACTCTCTTGCAGACAATTTTTGAAGAAAACTCTCCAATACATCCTGGTATTTATCAATTTTATTTTCATTTTTATTTACAATTTCTGAGATCTTTGGATTGTACTGTTTTAACATTCTAACAGACATAACAAGTATTTCTCTGGTCAATCTTGCCATATCAGCTGTTGCTCTGTAACATTGCGCAATTGCAATAGATGGAGTATTTAACAGACGTTCGTCAAGTATAACCTCTTTTTCATCTTCTTTTTCTTTTATAACAACATAAGAAATCTTTTCTAATAATGCACGGAACGGGAATAGGCAACATGCAGCCAAAATACTGAATATAGTATGCACAACTGCAATACCAAAAGGAGTAGAAGCCTGCTCAAACGGCAAACTGGTAAAATGCAGCAGAACCTCAAATAACAACAAGAATATAATTGCACCAATGACATTAAATGAGACATGCACAGCAGCTACACGTTTTGCATTAGTGTTAACCCCTATACTTGATAAAACAGCAGTTATACATGTTCCTATATGTTGACCGGCAATGATAGGCGCAGCAATTAAATATGATATACTTCCTGTTAACGATAAGGCCTGCAACATACCAACAGACGCCGCAGAGCTTTGAATAATCATAGTTACAACAAGACCTACAAGTAACCCCAAAAACGGATTAGTAAACAGAGTTAACACATGAGAGAATTTCGGATCATTTGCCAAAGGTGCCATTGACGATGACATTAAACCCATCCCAAACATCAAAATAGCAAAACCTATGAGAAAAGTTCCCAAAGGTTTTCTTCTTGAATAATTACTTTTTGAAGTTAAAAGCATAACAACACCGAGTAATGCTAACAATGGGGAAAAAGATTCAGGTTTCAACATTCGCAAAAAGAAATTTGTACTTTGAATACCTGACAAACTCAAGATCCAGGAAGTGACCGTTGTACCAATATTTGACCCTATAATAATTGCAATTGTCTGAGATAATTTCATAATTCCTGAGTTTACAAAACCCACTAACATTACGGTTACGGCAGAAGAGCTTTGAACCGCAATTGTCATTGCGGCCCCGACCAACAAACCCTTAAACGGATTAGAAGTTAATTGCTCGAGCAGTTTTTCCATTTTACCGCCAGCAATTTTTTCAAGCCCGGAAGACATTACAAGCATTCCATACAGGAAAAATGCCAACCCTCCCAACAACGTAAATATAGAAAAAATATCCATACAATCACCATGTCAAACTTTGCTACACAGAAAAAATTATATTAAAAAAAATAATTTTCATCAATATTATAAAATTTCAATGATAATTATGTTAATCTATGTAAATATGGAATAAATAAAATAGCAAATATATTATTTACAAATTTTGTAGGAGGTATGGATTTGCGAATTAATAAATACGATAATATAAATTTTAAATCTTCTCAGGTAAATATCCTTTCGACAGCAGATAATCATGGAGATCTGCTATCGATGCCTCAAATGATGAAAATGATAGAGGTAAACAAAAAAGATATATTTGAAAAAGGTTTGGAAAAAAGCACTGCGAATATTTTTGCAATTGCCGGAGATTACTTCATGAATCCGGATAAAAAAGGGTTTCTTACCAACCCTATATACACAAATGGAGATGTTCAGTATAACTTTTTATCAAAATTGTTGTATACCGTTAAATCTGCAGCAGGATTTAATAATTTTGAAGCGGTATATACCCCAGGCAATCACTGTTATGACGGCGGGGATGAATGGTTATACAAAAAATTAAGCAGATCAGCAATGACAACAATTCTTTCAAATGTTGATAAAAGTGAATCTCCACTTGTAAAAGAATTACTGGATAATAACAAACATATCGTAACTGAAAGAATAATAGAAGTTCCGGACAGCAAAAACAAGAATATAACAAACAAAGTACTTATCTTAGGGGTAACGATTCCAAGTATGGATTATTACAACCCCGGCTTGCTAAAAGGCACAAAATTCTATGATAATTCAACAAAAAATGATGCAAGTTTACAGAAAAAAGACTTACCAAGAACTTTTTATAAAATAAAAAGATATGTTACAAAGTTTAAAGAAGAAAATCCTGATGGAGCAGTTGTAGTAATGGCACATACCGGAAATAAAATTTCCAAAATGCTTGTAGACAAAATCCCTGATATTGATTTAATCCTTAATGGACACGACCACAAAGAATTTGAAATAATGTACGGTAGAACATTGATTTTATCACATGGGCAAAACAATAAATTTGTCAGAAATACAGCACTTAAATTTGACAATAAAGGTAAGCTTGAAGAAATACGTACAAGAAAAATTGAAACAGATAAATATGATCCAATAGCAAGAAAAGATAAAAAATTACAAGAGTTTTTATCTGTAAATATAGGAAAAGACCTAATTCCTATAGTAAAATTTAGAAATGATGCAGGTGCTCCTGAAGAAATGGTACTTGATGATTCAATTAGATATTCTAACAACATAATGGCAAATTATGTAACCAGTGCAATCAAACGTCAGTTAAGAGAAAACTATCCGGAAATTGACGCTGTTGGAATTCCATCATCAGCTTTTCGCAACGGTTTAAAAAGTAATGAAAGAAGACATACACTAAATAACCTAGACCTATTAAAAATGTTTGACGGAATCAGCGAAAATCTTTCACAGGTCAAAATAGGAAAAATAAAAGGACAAGAACTCTACGATCTTATTCTTGAAAATGTTGAAAACAATTTAAAATCTCGCACTCGCAATGTTTTAATTCAATGGTCTGATATTCAAATAAACAGATCAGAAATTAAAGAAATAACTAAGCACGGCAAAGAAGGAAACATATACGATGCAATAAAAATCAGAAATCCAAAAACTCGTAAATTTGAAAAAATTAAGCCGGATAAAGAATATACTATTGCTCTTCCTGATAAATATTTAAAAAAAGAATCCTCAAGCATAAAAGTTCCTTCAAGAATAATGCATAAATTTTCTGATACAGGTGAAACATATGATTCTTTGTTCAGAAAATATCTTGAAATGATTGATTATAAAGTAAAAATTACAGATAAAACAAGAGAAAAAAGAATATTATAATAGGAGATATACAATGCAAATCAATTTAACCCCACCAATTACTAAACCCATACTCTACAGACAAAACACCCCTTCATTTAAAAGTAATATTACTTTTGATATTGGCGGCTCTCAAAGAGAAGGTTCATGCAAAATTTACTACTCAACATCAAATGATGATATACCATTGCACCAAGAAAACACTACAGTAAATGATTTGGGCAAAACAAAATTTATTGATAGTTCTGACTTTATAAATCAAATTGTAAAAAAAATCGGCAGAGTTCAAAAAGAAGCAAGAAAAGAAGTTAAAGAAAAAGGATTTTCAAAAGAAGAAAACGCATTAAAAAATGTAACCATATTTCTACCAAGTTATACATCCAATAATTTTGCATACTACCTGCCAAATCACAGAAATATGGATGGATATCCTTTAAAAGATCTTGATTTTAATTGCTTAAAACAAAGACTTTTAGACAGTGGAGTAGAAGTGGCACCTGAATTAAAGGTCAAGATTGTGCAAGATGCAATGGGTACAGGCCTGGCAATGACAAAACGCTTATATGATTTAGGAATGTTGAGAGAAGGCAAATACTATACAGCCGTAATAACAGGTGGCGGTTGCGGAATCTCAAATATTGAAGTTCCTGACAATGAAAAAGTAATAGTTAAATCAAGCGGCAGCAGCTATTTAAGTCAAAGTTTGAGCCTGCAAAAAGTATCCAGGGCAGGAGCTTCTGCACCAGCAGTAATTGAAAATTTCTGCCGTGCTATGGGTATAAATGATGAATTAATCGATAAAATAAAAGCTTGTCACAAAGCAGAATTTGTAACTTCAGAGACTACAAAATTCCCTAAAAACGTAAAAACCGAAGAATTGAGAAAATTACTTTTGGAAACAAAGAAATTTGAAATTAGAAAAGAAGACGAAAATTCTTATACTATCAAAGTTAAAGATGAATATAGAGGGAAATTTAACACTGCAAGACGTAATGCAATAGATAAATATTGCCTGGCACTGGCAAGACTTGCCATAATAAAGAAAAATGAAGGCAGTAACGGAATGATTGTCACAGGTAAACTTGCTCATGCGCTTGATACAACTGCAAAAAAGGTTTATAAACAAGGAATTGCGGATTGGACAATGCAACACTTATCGCAATCATTTAATTCATATGAACTTGATAAAATGCAGGCAACATACCATTTTGAAGTAATGTGCGATGACAGATTTTTTATCGACAATAATACTGAATGTGGAGAACTTGCCCATCTATCAGAATTTGTAGATCCGGCAAGAGGAAACTGGGTAAAAGTTGATATGAATCACCTAAAAAAGCGCAAAGCAGAAAATATTGATCAGCCTCCAGAAACAATAAAGGCCTCAGAAGAAATAGAAGAAGAAACATAATTCTAAAATAACCGCCGATTTGATGGTTTTCGACTAAATGTTTTATACTCCAAAACCCCTCTCCTAATGGGAGAGGGGTAATATTTAGTAATATAAATACAGAAATTAAGCAATTTTATAGATAAAAAATACTTTATATAAATATACACAGGGGAAATAAAGGAAAATTCCATAATGGGATTACAGAAAGTTGCATTTAATTTTATGGTTGAACGTGGCGGAAAACTCGCAAAAAGTTTGCTATGTTCAAAACCTATCCAAAAACCTATAAATTTTAAAGGTTTAAAATATGTTCCTGCATTGGAAAAAGATACTGTTCATTTTGCGAACAAAGAACTTGCCCAAATCAATGCAAAGGCTGATGATTTAATGCAAAAAGTAAGAAAAAGTTTTAGGGCTAATTATGTTGAAGAAAGGCTGCCGGATGTAGTTGAGAATGTTAAAAAGGGGCACGTTACAACATACGAAGAACAAAATTATTTAGATTATAAGATTATAGAAAATTTCAAAAAAGAAAATCCGGAAGCATTTGTGCTCTTTGGAGGAGAAAGATTATCTGCACAAAACTACCAAAATATAATGATAAAGTATAGTGGGGTTCCTATCGAAATAGCCAAAGATACACCAACAGTCCAAATCAAACAATTATTTAAAGAAATAGATGCTTTTGCTCAAAAAAATGAATTTGAACCAACATTTTATCATTATATGAATGCTTTAATAATGAAAAAATATAATCCTAAAACTTATGAGTATATTATTAACTCGAATAATCAAAGAGCCATTGCAGAATTTGAAAATTGGGGTGCTTACTTTGATAAAATGCCTTCGGCTTCATTCTTTAAAAGTATAACTCCACAACAATTGCATGCA
>CACXDL010000101.1 GCA_902766395.1 uncultured bacterium | reverse complement strand
TAAATTGTAACTTTCGACCCAAAGCGGAACAACTCACTACGTTCAAACAAGTTCCGCTTTTGTTATTGTCTCAAGTAACATTTATTGCTCATTTCACAAAGGCTGAAAAAATAATTTGAGAAATAATAAGTCAATTTCTCAAGCGCGCGGCGTTGTCCTTAGCCGCGCTTATAGATTTTTGTCCTGAAAGGACAAAAACTAATATTACTGCGTCAGCAGTCTCATAGTGCGTATCACTATAGTATCAAGAGTGTTTTTCTTTTCGGTTCACTTTTCTTTTTTCGTCGATATAAAAAAGAAAAGTGAACAAAGAAAAATTTTTATATTTCAACTACATTCCTATAACAAATATTATGTAAAAAACAAAAAGTCATAAATTTAAAAATTCATGACTTATAAAAGTGTGTAAAGTAGTGTCTGGTAACCGTTATTCTCTGGCAAATTCGTTATTGTGAAAATTCAATAACCTTGCCAAATCCCATTGTCTTTGACGGACATCTTGAATATGTTGTTTTATATCGTCAAGCTCTGCTAATAATGTTGGCAAATCTTTACGCTCCGCAACATAAGCATTTAATACTTGTACCTGTTGGGGTTCTTCAATATCTTCTGCCCATGATGGTAAAAAACAACCTTTTTCAAATAATAGTCTTTCACTGTCCATTGCTACATATCTCCAAAATCATACAGCTTATTCGCCTAATCTGATAACAATTCATGAAATAAATCTGACAATTTGAAGTTTCCATATTTAAATGCATATGGTTTTTTCTTATACTCTGTATCCGTGATTTTATTTAATGTTGCCATTTCTTCGTTTGATAACGATCCGAAATCGAAACTTGTCATCTCTGCGTAGTCAAGCATTAAATCTTCTACATCCATAATTCTTTTTTCAGACATTTTCTACACTCCTTAAAGATATAATTTAACTATTACAAGTTATTTATCGGAATGTATTTATTGAAACTTTAGGGTAAAAACTCATATTGTAACAATCATTTACAAAAAGAACCGGCATTCTTTCTGCCGGTTCTTTTCTATATTATTTAAAATTAATTTGCATCTATTAACATACTTGCACCAATTACACCTGCACTATTTCCTAACTCAGCAGGTACAACCTGAACTGTTTCGCCTGCAATCACCATCGCTCTTTGCTTAATAGTTTTTCTTATTGGTTCAAGCAGTAAATCCCCACATTCTGCAACTCCACCGCCGACAATAATCTTTTCCGGATTTAAAAGATTTACAACACTTGTTAAACCTATGCCAATATACTCTCCCATTATTTCAAAAATTCTTTTTGCAACAGGATCACCATCTTCTGCGGCTTTTGCAACATGATATGGAGTTATTTCTCCGTCAACACCAACCAATTCTCTGTATTTTGTAGATTTGCCACCTTTAATATAATCCTGAGCCATTGCTACAATTGAAGGACCTGATGCAAAAGCTTCCAAACATCCTGTATCACCACAGCCACATATAGGACCATCTTTCATTTGTAATTTTATATGTCCTATTTCACCTGCAGCATTTGATGCCCCTCTAACAAGTTTTCCGTTTATTACAAGGCCTGAACCTATTCCTGTTCCAACAGTAATACAAACAAAATTTTCACAACCTCTACCTGCTCCAAATTTTAATTCACCCAATGCAGCACATCTTACATCATTATCTATCCTTGTAGGAATATGAAATTCGTCTTCTATCAATTTTGCAATAGGTACATTTACCCAACCCGGAATATTTGGAGCCAATTTTACAACTCCTGTTTTATAATCCACCTGACCCGGAAAATCAAAACCAATTCCTTCTATAGTTTTTTCATTGGTATTAGTTTCTTTCATTAAATCACGGATAGATTGTTTTATATTATTTACAGTATATTCATATCCCATTTTTGCATATGTTGGAACACTGTGTGAATAAATTATTTTTCCTTTTTCATCCACTAAAGCTATTTTTACATTTGTGCCACCAACATCAATACCAATTCTTTTTCCCATTTCTTTTTCCTTTTTTACATACAATCAAATATTATAATAAAACAAAATTATTTTTTTGTTAAGTAGTTTAAACTGACTAAATAAACCCATCTCTTGACATTACAGCAATCTTGTGTTAGCATGTCTGTGGGGTAAATGTATATTTATAAGTCTTATCAATTTGATGAGACTTTCTTTTTGCGATTTTTTCATATTAATATTTTAAACAACATATGTTATAATATAAATGGAAATCTGCGAGGTTTTTTGATGTCTTATTATGATGAGTTGTTGAAAAAGATTCCTAAAATTAAACATATTTTGGATAATGATACGGATTATACAATTTATCACTATACAAAACCTGAAAAACTCCTAAATATTCTCTCCGGTAATACTATAAGATTTTCAAATGTTCTTTACCTTAATGATAAAGAAGAAATTGCATATTCATACAGATTAATCGTAAATATTATTGATAATTCCAAAAATTTGAATGATGAATTATGTGAAAGAATAAGAAATCATTTTAGCAATAAATATAAACATATTGTTGATGGTAACAGTGAACTTATAAATAATCTTGAATATTTTACAACATCGTTTTCTTCGGATAATGATAATTTAACCCTTTGGAATAACTACGCAAAAGGGAAAAATTATACAGGATATAACATTGGTTTTAACAAAAAACGGCTAATTAAAGAAATGACAGAAAATAATTATCTTCCAATATATGGCAGCGTTATATATGACAGACAAAAGCAAATAAAAATTATCGAATATATATTAAAAAAATGGAATGCAATATTTTCAAAAGCACTTTTAGCAAAAAAACAAAATAAGGTTAAACTTTTGAATATAATATTAGAATTGGTTGATGTTTTGAATATTGTTAGTATATTTTTCAAAAATCCTCAATTTAAAAACGAAAAAGAATATAGAATAGTTATTGTAAATACATTTGGAACAAATGATTCAAAACCAACAGATGTTGTTGAAAAAAACGGATTATTTGTACCGTTTTTAACATATCAATTCTCTAAAAGTTCCGTCTCGTCTGTAAATATCGGACCTACATTTGAAGAGAATATTTTTTATACAAGTACAAACCGAATGTTATTAAATTTTGGATACAAAGACATTGAAGTCTTAAGATCAAAAATTCCTTTAAGATATTAAAAAGAGTTCCTGAAATCAGGAACTCTTTTTTTCGACTGTCAATCAAATTATTAACAGCAACAGCTTGAAGAAACTTTCATAGTTTTTTCTATAATTTCATTAAAACTGTCTGCTTTTAAAGATGCACCACCAATTAATGCACCATCGATATCAGATTTAGACATTTGTTCTTCAATTGTAGAAGGTTTAACAGATCCTCCATAAAGAATTCTGATAGAATCTGCAGCACTTTGACCTGCGCATTGAGCAACAACGCCTCTGATCATTTTGATAACTCTGTTTGCTTCATCTGCATCACAAGATTTTCCTGTACCGATAGCCCAGATAGGTTCATAAGCGATAACAGACTTAGCAACATCTTCAGAAGAAATTCCTTCCAAAGCAGCTTTAATTTGTCCTGCAATCCATGAATCAGTTACACCGGATTCTCTTTGTTCTAAAGATTCACCACAGCAAATAATAGGAATTAAACCACCTGCTAAAATTGCTTTTGCTTTTTTGTTAATCATTTCATCTGTTTCTGAGAAATATTGTCTTCTTTCAGAGTGTCCGATAATTACATAAGAACATCCTGCATCTTTCAACATTTCAACAGAAATTTCACCTGTATAAGCACCTGAAGATTCCCAGTGACAATTTTGACCTGCAACAGATAATTTCCATCCTTCACAACCACAGTTACAAGGGATAGCATGAACCTGATTTAAAGAAGTAAATACAGGCGCTATAACAACTGTAGGAAGTTCTGTAGCCTTATAATTTGACACAAATGAGGAAATTCCGTTAAATAATGCTTTTGCATCACTTTGACAAAGATTCATTTTCCAGTTTCCCGCAATAATTGGTTTTCTTGACATAATATAATCTCCTTTTAAATTAATTTACAGCGATATTTTATATTAAACAAGAAAACTTCGCAAGATATACACCATGGTTATATTTAATCTGTTTATTTTATTTTCCAACCTTCAGTCATTATTTTCGTAAGACAACCACTGGCATATTTTTCTAAATTAGAATCACCTGCAGATGAAACTTCGCAATTATTTGCATTTTCATCAAGATCAGAAATTGATCCATCGCTATTTATTTTCATTACAAATAAATCCTTACCACTTTGATTTGGTGCTTTTTTGCCGTTACCATCAATTACTACTTTAGATATATTATTTTGGAATTTCATACATACAGAAGATCCTGTTTCCAAACCTATACAATAATAATTACCATCAACAGTTCCAATATCTTTTCCGAATGATGTTATATAAGAACTTGCCATAACTCCTGACGTTCCATAACCTTTTTTTATAGATTTAAAATATGTACTCAAAAAATACTGTGCACCGCTATGAGTGTCAGATGTATTTAAACTTGCAGTCGTTGTATAAAAACCGGTAATATCACCATTTCCTTCAGAAACTTCACTTATTTCATCATTGGCATTTTCATCAATCATCACTTGTTGTACTGCATTAACAAGTTCAGTATATGCTTTCTTCACTTGCGAAGTGTATATTTTTGATTGATAACCGCTTATTAATGAAGCTAAAGTAAGAGCTGCTATGATACCAATAATAGCTAATGTAGTTAAAACTTCCACCAAAGTAAATGCCTGTTTTTTCATATAAGACCTTTCATTTATATCAATAGAAAAATTATATAATTTTTTTTACATGTTTTCAAGTTTAAGACATAAAAAATTTTTTCGATAAAACCTTGAAAAAAATTTTTTTTATGAGAAAATTGACTCAAATGACATTATGTCGTTGGGAAATACAATAGGAAAACATGGCTGAGTAGCTCAGTTGGTGAGAGCGCGGAGCTCATACCTCCGAGGTCGACAGTTCGAATCTGTCCTCAGCTATTTTTTTTGCGTCTTTATAAAGTTTATGGTAATATTTTCATATATTTATTATATTAAGGGAGTTTATAAATGGACTTAAAAAGACGAAATACTGAATTGATTAAAAAGTTTGAAACTATGATTAACACGGCAGATGAAAAATTAGCAGAAGAATTAGTTGCAAGTGATGCTGCATTTTATACTCCTGCAAGTCCGGAACCTTTATATGGCGGTAAAGGATATTTGTCAGTTGTTCATTGAATGAGAAAAGGGTTTTCGGACATTCAATGGAATATAACTGATATAGTAGCAGATACTGATAAAGTTGCAGTTAAATGGGATATGACTGGAACACATGATGGTGATTTTATGGGGATTCCTGCTACAAACAAAAAAATATCCGTATGCGTAATGAATTTTTATTATTTCAACAAAGAAGGAAAAGTTACAAACGATATTGCAGCAGAAGGAATGATAGGTATTCTTCGCGGTATCGGTGCAATGTAGATATTAAACATATTCGAGTATTTTTATTCTTTACATAGACACTGACCGCAACACTATTGTTTGAGACATAAATATTATTAAGGAGAAAAATATGAGTATATACGGAAAAACTAAAGGAACAGAATTTGAGAAACAAATTAATCAATTAGCTACAGGCGAAGCTATGGGCGGAATGATGTACTATGCTATGGCAAGAATTGCACAGGATTTTGGATTAGAAGAAGTTGCAAAAGAATTTATTGGTTTAGGTAATCAAGAAGTTAACCATGCCGGTTTTTATGCTACATTGAACGGAAAATATCCAAAAGATGAAAAAGGGTTCTGGAAATTAGTTAAAGGATTATCCAAAGCAGAATATAAAGGAGAATACAATATTAACAAACTTGCAGAATCTCTCCGAGCTCAAGGCTTGTCAGAAGCCGCTGACAGTATTGAATATTTTGCCCTGCAAGAAAAACATCATGGTATCAAAACAGAAGATATTTACAATAAATACGCTCCAAAAGAAGATGAGAACAATTCGAAAAAACCCATCTATGTATGTTCTGTTTGCGGGTTTGAATATGAAGGAAACTTAGATGATGAACCAGCTGATTATAAGTGTCCTATTTGTGGATGTGCAAAAGGTGTATTTAAAAAAGAAGAATAGAGGAGATAATATTTATGAAAGTATTATTATTTAACGGATCACCACATAAAAACGGTTGTACTTATACTGCATTAGAAGAAATCTCAAAAACTTTAAAAGAAGAAGGTATTGATTCTGAAATTTATCAAATTGGAACAGGATCAATAACACCCTGCAGAGCATGTTATGCATGCTCTAAAATCGGAAAATGCGTAATCAACGATGATGATGTTAATAATTTTGTGGAAAAAGCAAAGGATTTTGACGGATTTATTTTTGGAACTCCTGTACATTACGGCTCTGCTTGTGGCGGAATTACAGCATTTTTGGATAGAGCATTTTTTGTAGCATTTCAATCCGGCAGAGGGAATATTTTTATGCATAAACCGGGTGCTGCCGTAGCTTGTGCAAGGAGAGCCGGCACAACTGCAGCCCTTGATCAGTTAAACAAATATTTTGCAATCACTCAAATGCCAATGATTTCCGGCATATATTGGAATATGGTTCACGGTGCAACTGCACAGGAAGCAAAACAAGATTTAGAGGGTATGCAAAATATGAGAATTCTTGCACGCAATATGGCTTGGCATTTAAAATGCAAAGAGGCAGGACAAAAAGCAGGGGTTCAGATGCCAAAACAAGAAGAAGTTACTTTTACTAATTTTATAAGGGGGTAAATATGACAAAAACACTTATAGCATATTTTTCACGTACAGGAGAACAATACGGAGTTGGAGAAATTAAAGAAGGTAACACTAAGAAACTTGCAGAAGTAATTGCTCAAAAGACTGATGGTGATTTATTTGAAATAAAAGTGGTTGAAGATAATTATCCGGATAAATATATACCATTAATACAATTCGCCAAAAATGAAAAAGCAGAAAATGCAAGACCTGAAATAGTTGGTGAAGTAAAAAATTTCTCAGATTATGATACTGTTTTTATCGGTTATCCTAATTGGTGGTCAGATATGCCAATGCCTGTTTATACATTTTTAGAAAAATACGATTTTTCAAATAAGAAAGTATATTATTTTTGTACCCATGAAGGCTCTGGAGGAGTCCATCCAAAAGATTTTGCGGTGTATGGACATATTGCTCAAAATGATAAAACTCAAACAGAAAAAGATGTTGAAAAATGGTTAAATAATCTTATTTAAAAAGAAAAAATATTTTATATCAAATAAATATATTTATATATTTTGACATAATGAATATTTGCTGCTATAATCGTCAAAGGTTTTGGGATAGTAAGTAAATATATGTATATAGGAGTTTAGGGAGAAATGAAAAAAGTATTATGTGCAATACTGTCTTTAACCATCATGTTAATGTACAGTGGAACTGCACTTGCTATAAATGAAACACCACAACAAGCACAAGCGAGATTAAAACAGGCTAAAATCGAACAAATGATGAAAAATGCAAAGCCTATTGAATTGGCATTTGTTTTTGATGGACCGTCTGAAAAAAATGCAGAGGTTTTAAAAACTTTTCAACAAACAATTGTAACTTCTTTGTTGCCTGACTACAAGGCAGTTTTTCCTAAAGATTTAATCTTTAGCGGAGACTGGACAGAAAAAGGTGCAAAAATTGCATCAGATAAAGCGTTAGCTTCAAGGGCAAAAATGATTATTTCTTTAGGTTATATGTCCAGTTCATATTATACAGATAAAAAGGATAAGAAAAAATATGTTGTAACTATTGAACAGTATGGTTTAAGAGATTTTGGTAATAAATTCTTTAACCCTATTCAACAAACAGCAAATGATTTCTCAACATTCAAAGTTCTTGTTTCTCATATTAAAAAAACAGCTGTTTTAATGAATGAAAACTATTACAAAACAGAAACTAACTGGAAAGCAAGTATTCAACAAAAATTAAAAGAGAAAAATTGTGATTTGAATTTTGTCATAATTCCTGTAAATTCAAATGTTAAAGCCTCATTAAATAAAATTCCATCAGATGTTGATTCAATATTTGTGACACCTTTATACAATTTGACAACAGAACAAAGAAAAGAAGTTTATAATTATGCTATAAGCAAAAAACTTCCATCATATTCAATTGTCGGAAGAGAAGATGTTGAACTGGGTGCAATGCTTGGAACATCTACAATGGATGTTGATAAAAAAATTGCGGAGGCTACCTCTTTTAATATCCATGGTGTATTACATGGAAATGCCGTAAAAAATGAAAGAATACCTTTTTATGATGATAAAGTAATATTTTATAACGAAGATACAGGTGATGCTGTTGGATACACTCCACCTTTAAGACTTTTAAATAATGCCGTTACTATTACTCATAAACAATTGCCAAAATATTCTTTAGGAACATTAATTGATGCTCTTGATGATTCAAACCTTGATATCAAAAGAAAGCAATTTTTAATTAGTGCAGCCCGTCGTTCAGTTGCAAGTGCTTATTTAAGATACTTACCAACATTAAGACTTGATTTGGGATATCAATCTTATAACGATGCTTATGCCCGTTCTTATTCAGGTGTTCCGACTCATGCGGGTCAGTTTACCGTTGCAATGGATCAGGTATTATATTCTCCTGATTTGGTAACAAATATTATTGTTAAACATAAAAAATTGAAATTTGATAAAGCGGAAGAGCTTTTAACAAGAGCAAATACCGAATATCATGTCGGTAATTTGTATATTGAATTTTTAATGCTTGAAAATATGATAAAAGTTCAGGAAGAATCTGTTCAGGAAACCAGAGAAAATCTAGCAATTGCCCGTGTAAGAGAAAAAACCGGAAAATGCGGATATGAAGAGGTCTTTCGTTGGGCAGGACAAGTTAGCGAAGAAGAGAAAAAACTTCTAAATATGCGGGCAGATTATAAAAACCTTAAAGTTACAATAAATAAACTTCTAAACCAAGATCAAAAATATGATTTTGCTTTTGTACCTTTAACTGCAAATGATCCTGCATTTTTTACAACAGATTTGCATGTTATTGATCACGTTAGAGATCCTAAAAAACTCGGAAAATTTACTGACATGCTGGTTGAAGAAGCAATTTATTTGTCCCCTGAAACTACAAAACTAAAAGCCGCAATTGCAATGAAAAAAGCGGAAATGGGTAATTATATTCAGAAATTCGTTTTACCTAATGCAAAAATGTCTTTAGAATACGGAACAATGTATGACAGGGCATTACCTTATGAAGATTCTGCCCATCATCAGATGCAAGGCGTACAAAGTGCTATTGCAGGTACTAAAGGTACAATTGCAGAATTAGATGCCGGTGCTCCTGCCGGATATGCACAATCTCAAATGCAAAATGCATATAATAATTCACCATATCTAAATCTAAATAAAACATCATTGAGATTCTTTATAGGAGCACAGTGGAAACCTATTGAAGGTGGTCATAAGTTTGCAGAAGTTGCAAGATGTAAGGCTGAATTGAATGAACTCAATGCGTATTTGGAAGAAGTTAATACAGAAATTGAAATGCATGTTCGTTCAGTTGTAAATAGAGCAATCTCAAAATACTTTATGATTGAAAAATCATACAAGGCAATGTTTGCTCAAAGTGAAAATTACCAAATGGTAAAAGCAAAATATTTAAGAGGAGAAGTTCCAATTAATCAAATTTCTGATGCTCAACAGTTATACTTTGATGCAAAACTTGATGCTTTGAATTCTCAATATGAATTCTTTAAAGAATTGATTTGGGTGCAAAGAGGCTTGTTATCGGTTAACTGGACAAAAGCCAGTGATGAGGCTAAAAAATGGATAAAATCTATTCCTGCTATTTTACCGGCAGAAGAAGATTTTACATTATAATTTAATTTATTGTTAAACTACGACGACGGAAGTATTTTATTCTTCCGTCGTTTTAGATTAATCTTTTATGAGTACATGATTACCGTTAATTGTAACCCAGTGTTCATCATTTGAACCATTTGAAGAACTGTTTAAAGAATGAGAACTATTTGAAGATTTTTGTTTTTGTCTGTATAACTCCGCTTTTGTCGGTATTCCTATTTCTTTTAATTGTTTCATTATCGCATCTTCGTTTTGTGTGAATTCTTCTTGTGACATAGCACCAATATCTTCTCTTGTAAAAACCTGAGGCGCTGGATTTGGAATATTAAAGGTGTCGTAAACTTGTGCCATGTCTTCCTGAGAAAGAATCGACCTTAATCCCTCAAATGAAGAACTTATATCCGCCCCAAAACCTGTTGGGTTGCCTGTAGGACCATATGGGTAGCCGACACCTCTTACCGGAATTTTAGGGGTGCTTTCTTTAAGTTTTTTTATTCCATTGATAAAATTTTCAAACTTTCCATTATATTGTCTTGGATCATCGGGATGTGTAATTAAATCCCCATTTCTCATTCTATTCATAATCTTAACGGCTATAATATCATCCCTTTGCTGTTGAGAGAATTGCATAAATTTATCCCCATATTCTC
>CACXDL010000100.1 GCA_902766395.1 uncultured bacterium | reverse complement strand
TAAATTGTAACTTTCGACCCAAAGCGGAACAACTCACTACGTTCAAACAAGTTCCGCTTTTGTTATTGTCTCAAGTAACATTTATTGTTCATTTCACAAAGGCTGAAAAAATAATTTGAGAAATAATAAGTCAATTTCTCAAGCGCGCGGCGTTGTCCTTAGCCACGCTAAATGATTTTTGTCCTGAAAGGACAAAAACACTTATTACTGCGCCAGCAGTCTCATAGTGCATGGCACTATTGTTTTAAGAGTGTTTTTCTTTTCGGTTCACTTTTCTTTTTTCGTCGATATAAAAAAGAAAAGTGAATAAAGAAAAATAATATCTTTCAACCATATTCCTATAATAAATATTATGTATTTTTGATTAAAATATTGTATAATACATTTATGAAAGCAATTGTTTTAACAGGAATGCCGGGATCAGGCAAAACGACTGTCGGAATGCATTTATCGAAAGATTTGAATATAGATTTTGTTGATATTGATTCTGCTATAGAAAAATCTGAAAATCGTACAATTTCTGAAATCTTTGCCAATGACGGAGAAAAATATTTCCGAGTTTTAGAGTCGAAAATTATAAAAGAAAGTTTTGGTGATAACAAAGTAATCTCCCTTGGAGGAGGAGCATTTGAAGATCCAATAACAAGATCTTTTTTATTAAAAAATTCTGTTGTCATATATTTAAAAACTTCTGTACAAGAAATATATAAAAGAGTAAAAAATAACTCTCAACGTCCCTTGCTAAATGATGATATGAGTGCAGAAAAGATAAATAAAATTTTATCTGTAAGAGAAAAAAATTACAAACTTGCCCACTTTACGATAATGACAGATAATATTGTTGTTGAAGATATAGTAAGGGATATTATAAAATGTGCAGGCTTGAAGTAAATATAAACTCTAATCCAAAAACTTATCCTATTTTTATTACAAATGGTGATATTGATAATCTTCAGACTCAAATTCTTGAGCAGGCACAAAGTAAAAATTATATTGTAGTTATCAGCCAAAAAGTTTATAAAATTTATGGCAAAATTTTAAATTTTCCAAAAGACAAGATATTTATTCTTAAAGATGGTGAGCAAGAAAAAAATTTTAATAACTACCAAAAAATTATGAATTTTGCACTTGCCCAAAAATTAAACAGAACAGATTCAATTATTGCTGTAGGTGGAGGTGTTGTGGGTGATTTAGCCGGATTTGCAGCTTCTACATATATGCGTGGAATTAATTTTATTCAGGTTCCTACAACATTGTTAGCATGTACAGATAGTTCTGTTGGGGGAAAAACAGCAATAAATACAAAATTCGGGAAAAATCTTGTAGGAACTTTTTATCAGCCAAAGGCGGTAATAATAAATGTTAATTTCCTAAAAACTCTTGACGACAGGCAATTCAAAAGTGGTTTAGGGGAAGTAGTAAAATATGCATTTATAGAAAAAAGTTGTCAATGTGATGAAGATTTAAATTTGATAAATTTTTTGACGGCTAATCAAAGTAAAATTTTAGACCGAGATATTTTAACCCTCAGAGAGTTAATAGAAATATGCATAAAATTAAAAATATCTGTTGTGACCAAAGATGAGAAAGAATCAAATTTACGCAAAATATTAAACTTTGGTCATACCTATGCTCATGCAATTGAAACTCTTACAAAGTACAAAAAATATACTCATGGTGAGTGTGTCATAAAGGGAATTTTGTATGCTCTTGAGTATGCGTTCAAATCAGGAAAAATAGATAAAGAATATAAATTTTTATGTGAAGATTTAATCAAAAAATTTGAATTTTGCAGTATTCCCCGGTTTGATAAAAATAAAATGATAACCCTTATGCACTCAGACAAAAAAGCTGATGATAATACATTGACATTTATTTTGCCGACGGATTATGCTCGGGTTGAAGCGTTTAAAATGGATTCTAATAACTTAAAAGATGTATTGTAATGTAAAATACTTGCAACCTATAAAATACGGTGCTATTATCTGCATATTATATGGTTACAAAAAGATACTTGTAAAAAGGGTTGTATGAATTTAAAAGATTTACCAAAAAATCCGGTCGAGGCGACAATAAAAATGATTGGTTGCAGATGGAAAATACTTATCATAAAAGAATTACTTGACGGTGAAAAACGTTTTAATGAATTGAAATCTTCTGTAAAAGGAATTTCTCAGAAAGTTTTATCGTCAAAACTTAAGGAACTGGAGCAAGACGGCATAGTTGTAAGGGAGGTTTATCAACAGACTCCCTTAAAGGTCGGATATTTTTTAACAGATGTAGGTTTAAGCCTTAATACAGTTGTATCTGCACTGAGAGATTGGGGAAAAGATTACAAAAAATACATAAAATTGTTGGAGAAAATGAAAGCATAAAAATACCCTCGTATTTACGAGGGTATTTTTTTATAAAATTAATCTCTTTTTTTCAATGTTGGGAATGCAATGACATCTCTAATTGACGGTGAATCTGTCAAAAGCATAACCAAACGGTCTATGCCCATTCCTAAGCCGCCCATTGGAGGAACGCCATGTTCTAATGCACAGATATAGTCTTCATCAATTGGCATTGCTTCATCATCTCCCTGAGCTTTTGCCTGCATTTGAGCTTCAAATCTTGCCCTTTGATCAATTGGATCTGTAAGTTCAGAAAATGCGTTATCAATTTCCCATCCATTAATTCTTGTTTCAAATCTTTCAGTCAAACGAGGATTATCTCTATGTACTTTTGCTAATGGTGAAATGTCACGAGGATAATCATATATATGGATTGGCTGAATCAGAGTTGGTTCAACCTTCTCTTCAAATACTTTTTCTACAACCTGTCCCCAGTTTGTACATTCATCTGTATCAATATGAAGAGTTTGTGCTGTTTTTACAGCATCTTCAAAGGTTTCAATTTTATTAAAATCAACTCCGGTAGCTTCTTCTACTGCACCAAGCATTGTTTTTCTGTCCCAAGGAGGAGTTAAATCTATTTCGTTTTCACCATATTTAATTTTTGTTGTTCCGAGAACTTCTTTTGCAACATATGCAACAAGTTCTTCAATTAAATCCATCATATCGTAGTAATCTACATATGCCTGATATAATTCTATCATTGTAAATTCAGGGTTATGACGGGTATCTATACCTTCATTTCTGAAAGAACGGTTAATTTCAAAAATCTTTTCACTTACACCGCCAACCATAAGTCTTTTCAAATATAATTCAGGTGCAATTCTCAAATACATATCCATATCGAGTGTATTATGATGAGTAATAAATGGTTTAGCATTCGCACCGCCTGCCTGTGGGTGAAGCATAGGAGTTTCAACTTCCATAAAACCTTTTGAAATTAAAAATTCCCTGATTTTTTGTATGATTAAACTTCTTTTTTGAAAAGTTTTGCGAACATCTTCATTTGTAATCATATCAACATATCTTTGGCGATATTTTGTTTCAACATCTGTTAAACCGTGAAATTTTTCAGGTAAAGGTAATAGTGATTTTGAAAGAATCTCTAGAGATGTAGATTTGATTGTAAGTTCGCCTCTCGGGGTTCTGCGAACTGTTCCTTCAAAACCGACAATATCACCGATATCAACCGTTTTTAATGTTTTTAAATTTTCCTCATCAAGATTTTCTTTGTGAGAAAATACCTGAATTTTTCCTGATGCATCAACAAGATCAATAAACATGCCGCTGTTACGAACAGCCATTACACGTCCTGCAACTTTATAACTGTCAGATGTTTCTTCTCCAATTGCAAGATCTTTGTATTTGTCTTGTAAATCTTGTGCCATAATAGTTTTTTCATATTTATAAGGATAAGGATTTAATCCTCTTTCTCTTAAATTGTTTGATTTTTCAATTCTGATTTGGCGGATTCTGTCTTGTGATGAACCTGCTTCTTTTGCTATTTCTTTAATTTCTGCCATTTTCTTTCCTCTTTATTTTTTTAAACTTGAATATGTTTTGTAATATATGAATATTTTAGCACAAACATCATTAACTATTGCTTTATTCTTTATACTTTAGCATTGCACCCTGACTTCTTGTATATGATATTGCAATAGCAATAGAATCAACCGTATCATCAAGCTTAGGTAATTCTTCAACACCCAAAGTTATTTTAACCATACGTTCCACTTCTTTTTTATCTGCTCTGCCATATCCTGTCAAAATCTGTTTAATTTCTATAGGAGTATATTCATAAACCGGAACTTTTGCCTGTTCTAATGTTAATAGAATAACTCCTCTGGCATGCGCAACAGGCATTACTGTCGTGTAATTTCTGAAAAAGAATAATTTTTCTATTGCGCAAACATCAGGTTTATATTTCTCAAGTATGCTTGTCATATCATTGTATATTTCAAGCAACCGTGCAGATTCTTTTGCCTCTTTTGGTGTCTGAATTGAGCCGGAATGCTCAAGTTTTATATTTTTACCATCAAAATCCAAAATGCAATAACCCACTATTGCCATTCCGGGATCTATTCCTAATATTTTCATAAATCTATTGTACAAAAAAATAAGGGATAAATAAATATCCCTTATTTTTTTAATTAATTTTTTAATTAATCTTTGTCTTTTTCTATAGGAATCGTAATTTCATAAAAATGACCATTGGTTGCTTTCTGCAGTTCTTTTAATTTTACATCATCTCCGAACATATAGCTTTGTTGAAATCGTGAAATTTGTTCTTTATTCTTATTCTTTTTAACGGAACGGCCCGCTATTGTTAAAACATTGTTGTCGGTATTGATGTTTAAATTATTTACGTCATTATCAAACGGACGCAAGTCTATCGTGATTTTGTAATCATTTTTCCCTTGTTCCATGTGGATAACATTATTACCTTTGGTAATTTTTTCGCTTTCACGCATAATTTTATCCATCATTTTCATATCTTGTTTGTAAGTATTTTCTATCATTGGCATTGGGCCGTAGAATGGAGCCATTAGTCTTTTTGCGTGCCAATCAATTACAAAATATGCAGCACAAAATGCTCCAAGAAAAATTAATAACCCGCATAGAAGTGCTTTTACAAGCGGATGCATACTACAATTACACCCTTCTAAGTGAGTATTTTCGACAGTTTTAGTCGTGATTGTTTCCTGTTCATTTATTTGATTTTCGTCCATACAAAACTCCTTTCAATGTTATTTTATATTTTTAAAAATAACATGCAATAGACAACAGGGCTAGTCAAGATATCAATAAATTATTCTATTGTTAAAACCCTGTCAAGGCAGGCTTTTGGCGAATATTGCCATTCTCTGAATGTTATACGTTTAACTTTAAATCCACTGCGTTCAAGTATTGACTGTTTTTTCATTTCTGAAATATGAGATTTTTTGTTATCTTCAACACCGTCTATTTCAATTATAAACTTATCGTCAACCAGTAAATCCGCACTCAGACCGGCAATATCTGCCCCTGCAAGTACTCTGTGATCAAGTTTTCGGATTTCTTCTGCTACTTCACGTTCAAATTTATTTTTATAGATATTTGCGTCAAATTCATCATTTGCAAGGGCTTTCTTGCGGTCTAAGTATTCTTTTACGTATGAAATATAGTTTCTGAAATGACCGTCAGGCATTGTATCCAGATCATGCGAAACAAAATTTATACATTTATTTTTTGCTCTTGTGATTGCGACATTGAACAAATTAGGTTTTTGTAAGAAAGTTATACTTTGCGGGTATGAATTGTTTGCAAAGCCCCATGAAATGAGCATAATATCTCTTTCATCCCCTTGGAATGTATGAGCTGTACCAATTTCTATCTGATGCTTTTTAATCATATAATCAGATAAAACTTTTTGAACTGATATTTTCAATTGGTCAACCTGTGCTCTGAACGGTGAAATTATACCGATACTTGTCGGGTTTTCAGGGTTATTACGTTCATCTTCAATAATTATTTCATGTAATTTTTTGACTAATTCTTCTACTTCAGGCAGATTCCTTGTTGCATCAGAATCAACTTTTCCGTCAGGGACATTTACAAGTTCTAAAGCATTGTAATCATATGCATCTTTTCTCATAACTCTTATTCTGTCTGAATAAAATTCTCTGTTTGAGAAGTTAATAACAGGTGGTAAACTTCTGAAGTGTTCATCAAGCATTACAGAGTTCATTGAGTAATAGTCAGCCAAATCGAACATAGAATTTGTTCTGAATCTCCACATCAATTGATATTTATCAGGAATTCCGTATTGGCTCAAGAATGATTGTTCTTTTGCTTTCTCCAAGAAAGACAAATGTGGTAATTGCTTATCATCACCCACGATTACGGATTTTTTTGCTCTGTACATTATTGGGAAGCAGCTTGCAATATCACATTGAGATGCTTCGTCTATAATTGCAACATCAAACATTCCCGGTTTCAGCGGCAAACTGTCTGATACAGCGTATGTTGTTACACACCAGCAAGGAAAAGCTTCCAATAATGGTTTAAAATCTTCTTCTTCAAGTATTTTTGATTGTAGTTTTTTACGACGCTCTACAAGAGACATTGCGTGAACTTTAATTCTGCGTTTTTTCTTGTCATCTCTAAGCAGTGCTTTTAATGCTTCTCTGCGTGTACTTTTTAAGATATTTACAGCCAAAGTTTTTTGTTTTTTCTTCAACTGGCGTATTTGCTCCATCATTACATGGAGGTTACCTGTTTTTTGTATATCTGTTTCAATCTTTCTCAATTTCCATTTTTCTGTTGTGAAATCAAGTTCTACCTTTAATCTGTCAAGATTTTCCGGTTCAACTTCAAAATTTCTGAGATTAAGAATTTTTTTCAGTTGCCCCAAATTCGACATATTTGCAAATCTTGCAAAAAATCCTGATTTTGCCATATTCTCTGTAAGAGCTTTAATTACATCATTAATATTATCTATTTCGGACTTTTTAAGAGGACGTTTAATAAATTGCATTTCTCCGATTGTAAGAGAATGTTCTGTTATTTCATCTCTTAAATTGTGCCATGCTTTTTCAAGTTTAATAATTTTTTCGCATTTTGCTTCTGTTTCATAAATTATATCGAGATGTTCCTTCATATCTTTTGCATCTGCAAATATAAAATCTTCAACATCATCGTCTAAATCTGCTTTCCCGGATATTAAATCCTGCAGTTGCAGACTCAGTTGTTTTTGATAATTTGCACGGCCTGCTCTGAGAGCAAGATATGGTGCTCCTAAATCATTTAAACGTTCTGCAACAACATCAACCGCCTTATCCATTCTTGAAGCGACAAGCACTGTTTTTCCGTTTGCGATTAAATGCGCAACAAGGTTGACAATAGTTTGTGATTTACCGGTCCCGGGAGGACCCTGAACGGCGATAAATTTATTATTTTCTATATTTTTAATTACTTTTTCCTGAGAATCGCTCAATGATAAAGGAGTTATCGGATAGAACGGTTCATCATCGTTTTTGTTCGGTTTTTCAGTTGCCTGATTATATTCATCATTTATTACGGATAATGTTGTTTCTCTGTATACTCCGCTTGGTTTTTCTGCGATTTGGAGTAATTCATGTAAAACTCCGGCTGTTACAGCAGGCCTTTTTGTAAGTATAATTGCACTTTGGTATGTTACGCAAAGTTTTTTCAAATCACCTTCGTATTTTTGTTTTTGTTGCTGAATATCATCTTCAATTATTTCGTCCAGATTTTCTCCTGTAATTTGGGTGTCTGAATAATCATGCTCCATTGCCTCATCTCTTGAAACATTGTCTTCATCTGCATCTTGCGAATCATCAAATGCAATTTCAACATCAGGAATCAACGATTTTAATGTTGTTAGAAAAATATCCATTTTTTCTTTGGTAATAGGTAAATCCGGAACCACATCCAAAATGCCTTCTAAGAATGAATCAACTTCATCATCATCGTCACTTTTTTTCATTAATGATGCTAATGCGCCTGTATTTAATGATAGAATATCTTCTTGTCTTATACAGTTGATATTTACCCCGTTTCTTTCGAGTTTGCATGGAACATACAAAAGCGGAGTCAAAAATTCATTGCGGCGCTTTGATTTTCCGTTTCGTCCAACCAAAAACATATAACCGTAAATTAAATATTTATCTCTTGTATTATTTTCGCTCTGAATCATAAGTTCGGTCAAATTAGGATTTGAACCGTCAAGTTTTAGATATTCAAGTCCTTCAGTTAAAAGAGTTTCTTTTTCTTTTAGGAAAATCCATTTGTTATCTTTATCACCTTTCAGGTTTCTGAAAGTTGAACTTTTAACTTCTTCACGAACACAGTCGTGCAGGTATTGACTGACTTTTTTTATAAAACTGTTATTAAATGCCGAATTTAGTGCTTTTGTTGCTTCTTGTAACATGGGTAATCCTTTTATTTAACTAAAACTTATTCCATTTTACACTATTTTAGGCTAAAATCAATTTATGAACATCATCGGTTTAAAGGATAAAAATAGAATGTCCTCCCTTTTGAGGGAGGATTTAGGTGGGTGCTTATGAAAAAGCTAACTCAAACAGCAAGAATTTTAAGAAAAAATATGACTGAACAGGAATATAAATTGTGGTCATTAATTAAGAATAAACAGTTTGATGGTTGCAAGTTTTTAAGACAATATGTAATTGGTAATTATATTGTAGATTTTGTTTGCAGAGAAAAAAAAGTTATTATTGAAATTGATGGTGCTCAGCATAATATAAACAAGAATATTATACATGATGAAGAAAGAACAAAATTTTTAGAAAAATTGGGATATAGTATTATAAGATTTTGGAATAATGATATAGATTATAATATTGAGGGGGTATATCAAAAGTTGCAAGAAGTTCTCAATATAAATAATCAGCACCCACCCCTTCCCCTCCCTCGTAAGGGAGGAGATGATAATATGAACATCATCGGTTTAAAGGATAAAAATCTGTATTATATTGGCGGCGTGGTTCGGGATGAAATTCTTGGAACAAAAAATTTTGACGTTGATTTAACCTATGATGGTGATGCGATAGAGTTTGCAAAAACTATTGACGGTGCTGAAATATTACAAATTAATGAACCTTTTGGTACGGTTAAAATTAAATATAATAATAAAAATATTGATATTGCATCGACTCGTTCCGAAGATTATCCGCAAAAAGGACATCTTCCTGTTGTTAAAAAAATAGGCTGTTCCTTAAAAGAAGATGTTTTGCGAAGAGATTTTACTATAAATGCAATGGCTAAAACGACTTTAACCGGTGAAATTAGTGATTATACAGGCGGGCTTTCTGATATTAAAAATAAAAAAATTCGTGTTTTGCATGATGAAAGTTTCATTGACGACCCGACCAGAATTCTTCGGGCTTTGAAATTTTCAGTTCGCTTTGGTTTTGAACTTGAAGAGCATACGCAACACCTGCAAAAAAAATATCTTGAAAATATAAATTATGACATGTCATATAAAAGGCTGCAAAAGGAATTGAAAGAAACATTTGACCTAAATTCATGGACTGCTTTTGAAAAATTTGTAAATGAAAAAATATACAAGTTGATATCTCAAGAAGAATTTGAACTGCCAAAATATGATTTTTCAAAACTTATATCAAAATATGAGTCAGATAATGTGTGGATAATTTATATAGGTTTATTGCCTGATATTTCAAGTTTACCTTTAAGTAAAAATGAAAATAAGATTGTCGAATCATTTAAAGTTCTAAAAAATACTTCTCTGGAATCTGATTTTGATATATATAAAACATTTAAAAATATTCCGATAGAATCGGTTATTATGTATTCATCAATAAATCCTGATATTGTAGAACAATATTTTGAGAATTTACATGATATAAAATTGCAAATTACAGGTAAAGATTTAAAAAATTTGGGCGTTGAACCATCAGAAAAATATCAGGAATTTTTTGATTTTGTGCTCCGTAAAAAGATTGAAAACAAAGATTTAAATTTATCTGATGAAATAAATTTAGCCAGAGAATTTTTTAAATTATAATTTATTTCAAACCGTGCGAATGTCTAATATGTTTTAATTTTCCTGTTCTTTCAGCCTGATTAATTATTCCGCTTACTGTCCTAACCAGATCATCTGACTCATGACCTTTGCGAAAAGCAACAGCATATGGCTCTTTGGTGTATCTTTTAGGTAAAAGTTTTACACTTTTATCTTTAAGAGCGTAACCCAGAAGAATTGAATCATCAGATACAATGGCATCAGCTTTCCCGGTTTTTATTGCGTTGTATGCTTCATTGTATGTTTTATAGCCAATAATTTTTGCATTTGGGACTGCTGCTCTTAAATTGCTCTCTGCTGTTGAACCAAAAATTATAACAACTTTTTTCCCGTTTAAATCTTTCAAACTTCTTATTTTGCTTATATTTCTTGTTAAAACAGCCTGTCCTGCAATATAGTATGAACTTGAAAAATCTAAATATTGTTCTCTTGTTTTATTTACTGACATTGTTGCAATTAGCATGTCAACATCTTCTGACAACAATTTCATTATCCTGTCAGATGTTGTAACAGGCACAAATTTAACTTTTCCGCTTTGTCCGAAAATTTCTTTACCGATAAGATTTGCAATATCAATATCATAACCTGCATTTTTTCCGTTTTTATCAATATATCCGAACGGATATGAGTCTGTTTTGACTCCGACAATCATATTGCCTCTTTCAAGTATTTTTTCTAAATCACTTGAAACATTTTGTTCTTTTTGGGCACAACCTGTACAAAAAACAGTTATTATTGCAAGTAGTGTAAGTATTTTTTTTAGCATAATTTCCTCTTTCTGAAATAATGATACTTAAATTTTTCAATTATTTCAAGCCGGTTATTTCTCTATACATTCTCAAGTATTCCTCAGAACTGCGTTTCCATGAAAAATCAGCTTCCATAGCAGATTTTCTCATTGCATTGAAAACATATTTATCCTGATAAACCCAAATGGCGCATTTTATTGCATTCAGCATATCCCATCCGTTGTATGCCCAGAATTTAAATCCGTTTGAATTATCAAGAGGGTATCCTGTAACAGTATCTTCCAAACCACCGGTTGCTCTTACTATAGGTAATGAACCATATCTCATTGCTATTAATTGACTCAAACCGCAAGGCTCAAATTTTGACGGCATAAGGAAGAAATCGCTGCCGGCGTAAATAAGATTTGCAAGTTTTGCATCGTATCCTACATAAGTCCTTATATTTGCAGTATTGTTTGACAACCATATGAAAAGGTTTTCGTATGCATTATCTCCGCTTCCCAAAAATACAAAATCTGCATCCAAATTTTGTAATTCATATTGCATATCTCTTATTAAATCGATACCTTTTTGTCCGACAAGGCGCGAAATTAAAGCAATTAAAGGCCTTTGAGGATTATATTTTATCCCAAAGTAATCGCATACTGCTTTTTTATTTTTTTCTTTTTGTTCTTTAAAATCTTTTAAATTGTAATTTGCAACAAGTGACTTATCTGTTTTCGGATTAAATGCATTATAATCAATTCCATTTAGTATGCCTCTTAATTTTGCTTGATTCATTCTGAGAGTGTAATCCAGTCCCTCTCCGTATTCTCCTCCTAAAATTTCTCTTGAATAGTTTGGAGAAACTGCAACTACTCTGTCAGAATAATTTATTGCACCTTTCATCCAGTTAACTCTTCCGTAGTGTTCACAGCCCCATTGATTATAAACTATGTCTTTTCTCATATTGGCATAATCAATAACATCTTCAAACCAAACGCCCTGATACGCTAAATTGTGAATTTCAAATACGCATTTTGTGCGTGACCAAAATTCATCAAATTTGTAATTTGAATGTAAATATAGAGGTAGCATTGCAGTATGCCAATCGTTTGCATGAATTACATCTGCCCTGAAATTTAAAGCTTTTGCATATTCCATAACTGCTAATGAAAATGAGATATATCTTTCATGTTCATAGCGGGGATCTAAATATTTTGGGTATACCTCCTTAAAAGGTGAAAAATACCAATCATTTTTTACAAAAAATACATTGATATCTGTATCCGGAAGTTTTGTTATATATAAATTAAACTTTTGCGGTTGAGATCCGAAAGTTATCCACATTTCAGAATTTGGAAGTTCTTTTATATTCCATTTTTCTTTGTCAATCAACCCATGAAGTGGGGTAAAAATTGCAATTTGAGCATCTTTTTCAAGTTCCTTTGGTAAACTTCCAATAACATCGGCAAGTCCTCCTGCTTTAGAAAACGGTGCAACTTCTGCAGCGGCAAATAAAATCTTCATAGTGTCTCTCTTTCTTAAAAACTTAAAACGGAAAATACTATTTGATTTTCCATGGTAAATTATTCGGTGTCAATATTAAAATCGAAATTCAGATTATATTTATCTGCAATATATTTTGCCTGGGACAGGCAATTTTGCGCTTTGTCAACAGAATTCATATGAGTCAGAATTTTATACATATTTATTTTATTCAGTAATGTTAAAATTTCACATTCGCTGCCGGATCTTTCCATTTGAATTGTTGCATTGTTCAACATGCCGTATGCGGTATCATATTTGTTTTGTTTTATATTGAGAATGCTCAAAATATGCCAAGCAATATATGTTATAATATTCATTCCTTTTTCTTTTGAGACTTTCAGAACCTGATTAAGTATTGCAGAGGCCTTCATAAATGAATTTAATTGCGTATATGCATATCCTATAAATGCATCGCACAGTAATTCAAAATTTGGCAGGTATGAATCTTGTGCAATTCTTTTTGCTTTATGTATTTCTTTTGCAAACATTTCAATATTGTTTTTGTATTCGTAGAATGCTCTTATTATGTGGTAGAAAATATTAGAAAAAACATTATCACCAACTTTATCATAAGATACAGAAACTTCTTTTCCTTTGATAAGTTTTTCCAGTTCTAGAAATATTTCATATTCTTTTGGTACAAAATTATACAATTTATCTGTTATGTCCAGCAGTTCTTTAACATCTTCTTTAAGTGTTAAAGCATCTGCAATTGCTATATATGCGATTGCTTCATTGAGAATATTTTTGAAATCTTCTCTTGTTACAATTTCTTCGTCTAAATTGTCTATTTTACTGGAATCAAGTGCGTTTAATATATTATATCCGATATCAAGGCATTCTTTAAATGCCCCAATCCCAAATAATATTTTTATATGTATAAGTGAAATTAGGAGAAATTCATAATTAAAATCTTTAGCTGCAGGATCTATTGAACCGCCATTCATTACTGATAATATTTTGTGTGTGAGGTTCAGGGCATACATGTATTCTCCGTTATCTACAGCTCCCTGTATCATCCTGCTGCAAAAATCAGTATAATTTTTTGAATTTGAAGTTTTTTGTAAATCATCCAATGTTTGATCTACTATATCTCTTATTTGTATTGGATCGTAATCAAATATATTATTTGCAATATTTTCATATATTGATGTTTTGTATATTGCTAAATCTTCAGGCTTCCAATCTTTTGAATATTTATCAAGTCTTTTTATAATAAGTGTTGAACAGTTCAAATATGATGAAAAGTCTCCTAATGATAAATTAAGATTCGCTAATTTTTCCAATTCCTCAACGACGGCTGTATGTTCTTCCATTAAATCGTATATAAAAGCTTTTACCGGACTTGGTATATCTTGTGCAAATGCTTGTTGAAATAATTCTTTGCCAATTTGAATTAAGTCTTCTTTTGGTATAATTTCAAGCAGATTTTCTCTGAGGAGGTTGTAATTAGGGAAATAAATACAATCATTGAAATAATACAAATGTCCAAATTCCTGCAATTTATCCGCTAAATCTTTCCAGTTTTTAAATCCAAGAGAAGATGCGGTGTTAAAATCAATTCTTGTTCCTAATAATACACACATTGTTAAAAATTTGATCAGTTCTTTTTCTTCTTTTAACAGATTCAAACGTCTTTGAATTAGTTGTCCTAAAGTAGAAGGAATTATAACTGTTTTTGGATTTATCATTTCGACAGAATTGCCGTTCTGAGCGTATACCCCTAACTCAATAAGATATTGAATTGAATAGTCTATAAACAAACTGCTGCCATTTGCATATTTTGCTATTTTTAAAAAATAGAAATCTGTAATTATATCTTTATAAAACTCTTCATTTTGTGTAATAATATCCGATATTCCGGTTGGCAGGAGCGAAATCTCGGTATAATATGGTCTGGACAATAAATAATGAAGTTTTTTATGTAGCGAGTATTTTTCGTCATATGATATTAAATAGCTGACACTTGCTTCTTCGAAATTATCAAAAAGCAAACCCAGAACATATAAAGAACTTGCATCAATTTTTTCAAAATTCTCTATATATATAAGCGTATCAGGAATTGATTGTAACAGGGACAAAAATACCGTATAAAATGAATTTCTTACTTCTTCTATGTTGGTCATATCCCTTTGCTTCGAAGATATTAAATCTTTTATTAAGCCCGTAGGGTCTACATTATTGAAAAAAGAATAGTCATTTGTGTTTAATAATTTCTGGGAAACTCCGTATTCAAAAACTGCCGATACGAGTTCTCTGAAAAAAGAATACGGCGTGTATTTCATATCATCATAACAAGTGATAGGGATAATATTTTGATAAATCCCTGTTTCATCTGCAGCTGCCAGTAACCTTAAAGTATAAGGTTGGTACATTTCAGATGCCTTTATTGCTGTTATACCTCTTGGAACTTCCTGAAGTACTTCTACAATATTGTCAATAACTCTGATATTATCAGTTGTGTAGAATACGCAATTGACATCATCAAAACTAATCAATTCCTTAATGTTATATAATTCTATTTCTTCAGGAATTTTTGTCTGCAGAGATTTTTTAGAGTTTATATCTTGCGCTTCAAGAGCTTTTTGAACAAATTCAGGCATTTCTGAATTGTCTTCCTGTGCTTTAGCTTTAATCCTGCTTTCTTTCAGAAAATCATCAATGTTTATAAATTCTTTTATGTTAATTTCAAAAAATCTTTTAATTTGTCCATCGACAAGTACATTATCCAAACTTTCTAATTTGTAATCTTTATCGTAAATTTCATAGAAATTTTCATCTGTTATAATTTGACAATATTCCAGTGCCTTCAGATCTTTTTCTTTTGTTTCATTGAGCAGGGTAATTGAATATCCGCTGTCAAGATCATAAGGATCCTGGTCAAAATCTCTTTTTAATATCGTAAAATTACATTTTAAACCTACATTCTTTTTTTTGAGCATTTTAACATTTAACCTTGTTATAAGGTTAATCATTTCAATTGCAGAGCCTATTGCCATTTTGGCAGAGGATTCAAATGTATAAACTTTATTAAATCTTATAATGTAAGAGCCGTTTTTTAAGATTTGTCTTCTTATCCCAAGTGATGTTATATATTCATTGAGCATTGTATCGAGATTGTTTTTAAATTTTTCAAAAAGCTTATTTGTGCCAAGTGTATGTTTTATAACATCAAGATTAGAAAAATCGATCCTGATTACAGCAAAGGTTTCGGCATTTGATTCATTTTGCAATGCACTATATTCTGTCGGATAGCCACATTTTGTGCATTTTTCATTTTTCATAAGATTAATTTTTCCGCATTTTGCACATTTTGTGACAAGGATTTCACCACATTTCCTGCAAATATTTTTAGCATTTACTGTACGGCAAACAGGGCAAACGATTTTAAGCACTTTTTTGCAGTTTGGGCAAACCATTGCATTTTTATCTATTTGGGCTCCGCATTTAGGACATTCCATACCGAAATTATAGCATATATCTTGCATTTTAAACTAATTCAAATGTATGAAATCTTTGCCCAAATTATGCTTGTATGATATTATGTATAAAACTGTGAAAAGAGGAAAAATTTTGAGTATTATTGCAGACGATAATGATTTTAACCAAAAATCAATTGTAACTAAAAATCCTGTTGTCAAACCTGATTTTGATGAAGGAGATAAAACTTTTGAAAATAGTATCAGACCGAAAAATTTTGATACATATATTGGTCAGTCTTCGTTGAAAGATGCTTTAAAAATTACTATTACTGCTGCAAAAAAAAGAGAAAAAACTCTGGATCATCTTCTATTTTATGGCCCTCCCGGTTTGGGAAAAACAACTCTTGCCGGTGTTATTGCAAATGAAATGGGTGTTCCTATAAAAATTACTTCTGCTCCGGCATTAGAAAGACCCAGAGATATAATAGGAATTTTGATGTCTCTTGAAGAAGGTCAGATATTGTTTATAGATGAAATTCATCGATTAAATAAAGTTGCAGAGGAAATATTATACCCTGCTATGGAAGATTTTTATCTTGATATGACGACAGGTAAATCGCAAACAGTAAAGACTTTGAGAGTACCTTTACCAAAATTTACTCTGATAGGTGCAACAACAAAGGCCGGAGAATTATCAGGTCCATTGAGAGATCGTTTTGGAATAATTCATCGTTTGGAATTTTATAACGAAGAAGAGTTAACACAGGTAATAAAACGAACTGCTCAGATACTTGAAATAAAAATAGACGAAAAAGGTGCGAAAGCAATTGCAAAACGTTCAAGAGGGACTCCGCGTATTGCAAATAGGCTTATAAAAAGGGTTAGTGATTATGCCATTGTAAAAAATGATGGCGAAATTGATGAAGAAATTGCAAATAAATCATTGGATATATTGAAAATCGATGAATTCGGTCTTGATACAACCGACAGAAATTTGTTACGTTTGATTATTGAAAAATATGATGGCGGACCTGTCGGTATAGAAACAATTGCCGCTGCGATAGGAGAAGATTCCAGAACTATAGAAGATGTTTGTGAACCGTTTTTGCTGCAATGTGGTTTGCTGCAGCGAACTCCGCGCGGCAGAAAAGTTTCTCCCCAAACCTATAGACATCTTGGCTATAAGTTAAAAAATCAAAGTTCTCAGCAAACTTTATTTTAATAAATCCTACTTTTGATTTATTGATGTAAACTTGGAAATTAAATAAAATTTGAATATGAATTTGAAAAATTATTCTTCAATATTTTTAATATTATTTATGATATTTTTTGCGAATGTTTCATTTGCGCAGGATATGCGTCTTGCGGGATTTAGCCGTAAAACTCCGGTAAAACCCGTTCAAAATAAAATTTCTCATGAAGAAGTTATGAATTCTTATATGAAAGATATGGAACATCGCATAAAGTCAAATTGGTTTCCGCGGCAAGACAGTTTTAAAAATAAAACGGTTGTAACATTTCAGATTATGCGTGACGGTACTATAAAGAGTTCTAAGGTGCGAGAATCCTCTGGGGATAAACGATTTGATAGTGATGCAATGAAAGCCGTACAAAATACCGGCAAAGTTGCTCCTCTTCCAAATAATATTTTGGGAGAATATTTGGATATAATTTTTACATTTGAGAGGGTTTCATATTTGGTTAAAAAAGACCGCTATGACCGCTAATCTCAGGGATTCAATACAGCCCTAATTATCTATAGCAATAAAAAAGAGGCTTGCACCTCATATTTTATAAATGGTACTCCTGTCTTGGATTTGCTTCACGCTCACAGAGTATCGTTTTCGGTACTTTGTGCCTGTCAACGATATCTGTTCGCTACCCGAATTTCGCTTCGCTCAATACGTCCGCAAATCCGCCAAGCGAATATCTTTCGTTGAGTTTTTGCATATAAAAAAGAGAACCTATAGGTTCTCTTTTTTTATATGGTACTCCCAAGCGAATTCGAATCGCTGTCTACACCGTGAAAGGGTGTTGTCCTAGGCCTCTAGACGATGGGAGCTTGTATTTCGGACTTCAAGTGTTATTCTATATTGAACAAAATTAAATGTCAACAACTCTTTTTAATTTGTTTTACTTTTGAGATTTCTTGTATTATTTGTCGAATTTCTTCAGATATATCTGAAGGTGTTTCAAGATTTATTTTTACATCTTTTGCAAATTCAGCTTTTTTAAATTCGTGCATTCCCCTGTTTTTGAAAATCTCTTCTAACAATTTTGCGTGTGGTCCATTTACTTCAAGAAGATCTTTTTCAATAATTGAAATATTTTTTAATTCGTAATTCAGAGTTTTTTTAATTAAATCTATCGGCAAAAGGTCTTCAAATTCCCCACATTCAATGATGTGTATTTTATCTGTCGGCCTTAGTTTTTGTTTAATTTCCAGAGCGTTTTGTTCTCCGTCTTTATCAAACAAAATAAAAATCGGCAATTTTAGAATTTCTATTAATTCATAATACAGTTTTACCAGCGGATTTTTTCCTCCTGCTGAAATTATATGGATACCTTCTTTGTCAAAATCTAAATTACACATTTGACCAAATTTTGGCAATAGAGTCTCTTCGGTTGCTCCTTCAACCAGTACGACTGTTTCTACAGGGAAATGCAAGCTGTGTCTTTTCCGCTCTGAAATTATATCAGAATTGTTATTAAGATTTTTTAGCCAAAGCAAATTTTTGGGGGAATTTTGATCTATAAAATCAATACATGCTGCATAATTAATTTTATTTTCTAATAGAGATTCTGTTTCAAAGTCACAGATAAATACTGTTTTTTCATACTCTTCAAGTTTTTGATTAATTGTATGATTTTCAATATGTTTTTTGTTTGTAAGTTTTTCGAGCGAATAATTAAAAATTTCTTGTGCATAGTTTGTTAAAATAACCGGATTAATCTTGTCTAAATCTGATTTTTTAAACTGTGGATAAATTAAATTGTGGGTAATAATGTCATAAAAAACTCGGGTGTATTTATTTTTAGGATGTTTAAAACGAGTTAAACGATCAATGGAAATGATAATTTGTTCTTTTGTAAGTGGTTTAATTTTTATATTTTCCAAAGTTTTCCCCTTAAGTTAAAATTTATTTACAAATAATTTATCATTATAGCAATTTTTATTATTTCTGTTTTTTAATATAGATGTGGTGTTATCATGGTAGAAAGAATCAATCTCGGTTTAGGACAATATAATTATAACACAATAAACAATGTTAGTCGTGTTATACCAAATTCTGTACAAAATGAGTCTTGTGAAAAAGTATCTTTTTGTGCGTCAACTGTGCCGATTTCTAATTCTGCCACAAATTCTGTACCTGTTCAATTGAGAACAGAATTGACTACAAAGGATGAAAAAGAGCAATACAAAACAATTCTTTCAAAACTTGATAAAACATCAAGAAAATCCCTTGATTTACTTTTAAAAGGTGGAATTTTATTAAGTAATAATTCTGATGATAAAAGTACAGTTCTTACCAATCTGTATAAAATTGCCACAGAGCCAAGGGCAGAAGGTCTTAATACTAATACAATTTTAAAAGATACAATTTCAACAATAATCTACCCATATATGATAACTCAGCAATTTGGTGATATTCCTTCAAAATACAGAGATGAAGTTATTAGGATTAATAACAAAACAAATCCTAATCCAACATTGAGTGTCGAAGATGTTGATGTAGAGCATTCCGGTACCTGCGTAGCAGCAAGCACGGAATTTAAACTCGCAAAACAGGCTCCTGCAGAGTTTGCAAGATTCGCACAGGAGTTAAGTTCTCCAAAAATGTCTGTAGAAAAGACTATTTCGCTTATAGAACTTGCAGATAATACTTTGAATGGGGTTTGGTTATTAAATGCTTTTGAAATCCCTTATGAAATGAAGGATTATAATACTGCAAGAATAAAACTTGCTCCTGATAAAAATGCTCTTGTGAGAGCTCAAATTCAGACAACAGACAAAGATCCGGATGAAAGAACTCCATTAGATGTTTTAATGCAATCAACATTTATGCAGGTCGGTTCGCAACAGTCTTATAACACTATTACAGACAAAAGGGCCGGAAAATTTAATCAAAATGACAAAGGTCTGATTGAATTTGAAAAAACATTTACAGAGTCAGTAGTGTTTGGAAAAAATATCTTATCTGTTACATATCAAACTGTTGATGAAAATGCCCGTTTAATCGGATACGAAACTGATTTTGGTACGATGAAAAAACATATAACAGAAGCAATAGACATGGGTGAAAATGTAATTATTGGTTATACCCAAACTAATGAAAATAATATTATTGTAAATGGGCATGAAATAACAATTGTAGGTTACAGAACGGATAATAACGGAAAAACAGTATTTATATGTAATGATACAGATGATAATATTTCTAAACCGATAGAATATTCTGAAGATTACTTATTACCAAAGATTCACCATGCTGCTTTGCCAAAAGAAATTGTGGAAACAGATATGGATATTGTACCTAATTGGGTAGAAGGAATTAATACATACAAAGAAATGAAAAAGCAATATTCTGCAGCTGCTTAAGTAGAAAATAAACATGCAAATTTATTTTTTACAGGGCTTAGAATAAACAAGTACATAAAGGTCGACATAAAATGATAAATACATCCTATATAAAACCAAATAATGTGGTTTATCAACCAACAGAAAAGAAAGTTGATAGTGGTGTAACTTTATCTTCTGCTTCACAGCCTTTAAGTTCATCATCAGTCTATCCAAGTAAAGCTGCATCAATATATAATGACAAAAATCTAATTCATACAAGCTGGTTATATGTCAATGATCTTCACGGTAAAATGACCAAAATGGAGCGTATTGTCAATATGACCAGAGAATTTGAAAATACACCATCGACCAAAATCTGGAAATTTTTTTCCGGTACAACTGATGATAAAATAAGTAAGTTTAAAGTTGCCCCCGGTGATATATTCATTGGTGCTAATCCTAAAAACAACCTTGTTGCCAGTAATTTTATAAAATGGTGTAAATTTGATGCGGTAACTCCTGGAAATCATGAATTTGATGTTCCAAATGCAGAAAATTTAAGTAATTTATTAAAAAATACTGATACGAGGATTCTAGCTGCAAATATTCTTGTAAAAGAAGGGTCTCCATTACAGGGTCGTTTTGAAAAATCTACAATTATTGAAAGAAACGGAGAAAAATACGGTTTAATAGGAATTTCTCCTTCAGATATGATGCAACGTGTCAAATTAAATGATTCAATGGCTGATATAGATGTTGCAAATGTTGATTCTACAATAAAAATAGTTCAGGAAGAAGTTAAAAGGTTAGAAGAAAAGGGAATAAATAAAATTGTTCTTTTATCTCACAGCGGTCTGTCAAACGATAAAAAAATTGCCAGAGAAACAAAAGGTATAGACATTATATTCAGTGCTCATACTCATGATTTGTTAGAGGGCATAACAGAGAATAAAAATCTTCTTTATTCAAAAAACGGTGAGCCTGTAATAATTACTCAGGCTGGCAAAAACGGTGAATGTATAGGAGTATTGAATGTCGATTTCAATTCTTCCGGTATTATAAGCAGGGCTCAAAATAATATTATATCTACAAGCTTATATAATCGGCCATTGCATATAAAGGATTCTGTTGAACAAATTATCGGAAAGCCAGAGATTGTTGGTCAAGTTGGTAAAGCTGTTCCTCTTCCGAAAAAAATACTTATCGAAGATAATCCTCATGGAAACTTAATTGCAGATGCAATGCGCAGTGAATTAAATACGGATATAGCAATATTAAATGCCGGCAATATAAGAGGATGTTTTACCCCCGGAATAAATGTTGATTCCCGCTTATTAGGTGATATTTCACCTTTTGAAGATAAAATGATGGTTTTAAATCTTTCAGAAAAGCAGATAGTAGATGCCATAAAAATAGGGCTTGAAAAATCTTTTAATTCTAAGAGCAACAAGCCGGGTATTCTTCTTGTTTCAGGTATGAGGTATAAATGTAATAAAAAAGGTGAATTACTGAGTGCTGAATATATTGATAAGAATAATGTATCCCATCCTATAGATATTAAAAATCCAAGTTCCGAAAAGAAATATACCGTTGCTGCTGATGATTTCTTTGCAACAGGCGGTGATAATTATCTGCCAACAAATCCAAATCCTGATTTTGTTGTAAAAACTTTTGATTTAGATAAAAATAAACTGGCCTGTGATTATATTAAAAAATTAAAACAGCCATTTGATGTTGTTTATGATGACAGGCTTGAAATAGTAGATTAGTATCCGTATTGTTCATGAGCATTAAGATATTCTCTGACTGTATTCAAAGAAGATTGTACAATACGGGTAACTCGGGAAGGTGAGAGTCCGATTTGTGTTGCTATATCTTTTACCTGCATATTTCTGTAAAATCTGTATTCAACGACAGTTCTTTCTTTAGGAGGTAATTTGGAAATAGCTGCTCTGATCATTTTACCCATTTCGGAAAGTTCCGCATTTTCATCCGGTGTTGCGTGGTTGTCTTTTATAAAATCAAACGGCGAATCATTATCAGATGCATCAGACGCAAGTCCGTCAATTGAAAGAACTGTTTCATAAATGGCTTCACGGACTTTAGCCTGTTTCATATCCATTCCTTCAACTACTTCTTCCTCGTCGTATTCATCCTCAGCTTTATGTTTGATAGAATACCATTTATACCTGATTCTAAGTTCGTTTCTTATAGCCCAGCGAACGGCAGTTGCGATGTAGGCAGAATTATATCTTGCGAGTTTTTCAGGTGTTTTATTTTTAACCATAACCTGAATAGCAATAATCCCGATAGATAACAGCTCCTCATATTCAACCATGTGAGAAGGAATACGTCTGTGTTCTACTCGTGCAACCTTTTGAACAATATCTATGTATTCTTGTATTTTTTGTTTATCTTCGTTGGCCATAATTTTACCTGTCAATAATACTATATCATGAAAAATTAGTATTCATTTATTTGGAGTATTTATCTCTGTTGTCCTTTTTTCATCTTATAAACAAACATTAAAATTTCAGCAATAGCCTTGTATAATTCAGGAGGAATAGGCTGATTAATATCGCACATCCTAAAAACTGCTCTTGCGACTGCAGGATTTTCAATAACCGGAACATCATTATCCTTAGCTATATTGATAATTTTTTTTGCAATAAGTTCTGTGCCTTTTGCAATTAATATAGGAGAATCCATTTCTTCAGCAACATATTTCAGTGCACAGGCAACGTGTGTCGGGTTTGTTACGACAAAATCTGCTGTTGGGACAGCATCCATAGCTCCTTGTTGAAGCATTTGCATACGTCTTTGTCTTAATTGTGCTTTTACATTCGGGTCGCCTTCGGAGTTTTTGTATTCATCTTTAATTTCTTTGAATGACATTTTTTGGTCTTTTAAAAATTTCCATTTTGTAACACCATAGTCTGCAGCTGAAATAACTAAAAATGCAATGCAAGCTTTGAAAATAAATTCTGTAATAATTTTTCCAAATTCGATCATTACAGCAAAATTGTTATCTACAGATGCAAGCATCAATATGGATTCAATATGATCTTTGTATACCATCCATCCGATATAACCAAGTACGATAACTTTCACTATATTTTTAAAAAGTTCGAAGAGTGTTTTAACAGACATAATATTTTTAAAATATTTTGTTGGGTTTAATTTGTCCAGTTTAGGCACTAATGGTGCAACAGCAACCAAAGGACCAACCTGAATAAAATCTGCTAAAACTGCAACAAGCCAAGCGATAGCCAATATTGGACCAATGATTAAAACGGCACCTTTAATTGCAATTAATCCGACATACATATAACCTATTTTGTCCATATTTGCATTTGGAATTTGCTCATATAGAAGAGTAAAAACCTGAACAATTTCTTTCCAAATAAAAGGTGCAAGTCCAAATATTACTGAAAATAAAACAAGTAAAGAAATTGCAGTTGAAAAATCCTTGGATTTAACAACTTGTCCTTCTTTTCTTGCCTGTTCCAGTTTTCTGGGGGTGGCGTCAAATTGCTTGTCCTCATCACCCATGAATTTAGCCCTTTCTGATGCTGATATTATATCATGAATTATAATGGCGATTTGCGAAAAATAATCTATCAATGCATAGCGCTTTGGTTTCAGGTAAAAAATTTTTACAAAATTTAATATTTAAATTTAAAAATTTCAGTAAGGTATAAATACCTCAAAAATACCTATGAATAGTGTGTTTAAGATGGAATTTTGTGTCATTGATATAATTCCAATATATCCATAAGGATATATTCAAGAATTAATTCAATTGGATGAAATTTTAAATTTTTGGGATTAATACTGTTTATAATTGCGTATTTATGGATTGATTAATGTTTAAAAATATGGTAAAATGATTATAATACGTATTTATTTTTTAAAGCAATTGCGAGGATTTAGAACATGTTGGAAAACTTAGGAAGATTCTGTCGGGACTGTTTGTGCAGTTTTGTTGGTCGTTTTATGGCGAACGGGACTAAAAAGCGAGGGTTTACACTTGCTGAAATACTTATTGCCATTGCCATAATAGGTATATTGGCGGTGCTGGTGTTGCCTGCTATTACGACAAGAGCTCAAAATAGAGGGTTTGAGATCTCATATAATGCGCAGGTTAAAAGTTTGTTAAATGCTCTTGAGTCTCTTCCGATTGCCGAAAACCGTTCTTCCTTAACCGATACAATGATGTATACAAATGATTCTAATCCTTCTAACTTTTCTGATACTTCCGGTGCATTTATAAAAAAATATATGAAGGTTTCCAAGTATTGTGGCAACACTCCGAACGGCTGTTTTGCAGATCAATATACCGAAATAAAAAATCATGACAGGCTCACATATAGCACAAATTCTATAAAGGGTGCTTGTGCTATATTGAAAAACGGTGTAAGTATCTGTATAAAGCCGCAAACAAAACCAACTGCCAATGAAAAGACTTATGTAACAGGTTATTTGGATTTAAACGGTCCAAAGGGGCCAAACGTATATGGTCGTGATTTACGTTCATTTATGGTGGATGTAGGAGAGGCAAAAGTATACAATGCTGAAAATCCTGAATCTGTCGTTACCTTGCTTGATATTGATCCGGATGGTCCAAGTACTTGTGAAGGCGGTATTTGTGATCCTTGTGTAGTTGATCCGGATTCTTGTAATAATGAATGTACAAAACCTGATGCTCCGGCAAATTTTGAGTGTTGTAAGGCTAAATATCATCCGAACATTTCCGGTCCGAATGATGCTTGTTGTGCATTCAGAGTTGATGAAAAATGTAATAAATGTCAGGATTCTGCCTACAAAGCTGATCATCCTGATGAATGTGGCGGATCTTGTACCGGGCACACAATTACAGGTCCGAATGATGCTTGTTGTACTGCAGAGATGAAAGCAATAGAACCAAAATGTTGTAGTGACAGTGACAATTCTGATTTTTGCTGTAGTGCGAATGCGTTTACTTTCGGATGTTGCCAAAAATCTGCAGCGAATGGTGATATTATGAATTCAGGGCACAAATGTTGTCAGGTATTCAAAAATAATGGCGGAGAAGATGGTGCATTTTACAAAAAATATTGTACGGATGCGTGTACAGAAGACAGAAATTCCGAATTTTGCTGTAAAACTCCGCAACGTCAGGAACAAATGTCAAATCCGACAAAAAAATCAAACGGAACAGTAACATTTGATGGTTGTTGTTCAACAAATTCAGGTAAAGACAATAAAAAATGTTGTAACTGGAGTTACGGTTCAGATGTAAAATCAAATAGTGTTGCAAAAGCTTGCTGTAACTTGGGTGGAACTTATATACAAAAACAGCCGGGTTGTTGTTCGGATGATTCAGTGTTCTTTATGAATAGGACAACATGTTGTACCTACAGTAATGACAGAAAGAATTCTTCAGGGTGTTGTCAATATAGAACAGGTGCTCCTGCTGCGCCGTCAGGCAATACATACGATGTTTGTTGTAATCCTCCTATGGATGGTTCATATACTATAGGTAATCAAACCGGTTACAGCGTAAATTGTTGTAAACCTGATTCAACATCCCAATATTGTTGTGCGAATGCTTTTGACAAGCTTAACGATGCTGCAAAACAGGCTTGTTGCTCGGCAAACTCCAATTATCCGGGTTGTGCTTGTAAATCTGAAGGTATAAATTTCAAAGGTCAGAACGATGTTGCATGTTGTAATCCAAACTCTGTTAATACAGATTACTGTTGCGACGCTTTAAAAATTATGAATAAATCTGACGAAGAAGTTTGTACAACTAATTTTATATATTGTTCGAAATTTAAAAATTCAGTAAAAAATGGAGAATGTACCTGTGTCAATAATAAAAAAGACGTTAGTAATGAAAAGTGTTGTTCTATCAACAAAAATAATGTAGATAAAGAAACATGGAAATCAAGTTGTTGTAAATACGACAAATTTGACCCATATAAAGGTGGTACTGCTACGGAAT
>CACXDL010000099.1 GCA_902766395.1 uncultured bacterium | reverse complement strand
GTGCGCTTGAAAGATTATTTTGATATCCGACAAATTTAATACCGACCTTTACGCAGCGAACAATAAATGTTATACGAGAGGACAACAAAAGCGGAATTTGTTTGAGCGTTAGCGAGTTATTCCGCTTGGCTCGAGTATTACAATTTATTAGTGAGCGTAGTGCAGGTCGTGGCTTTTGCGGCGCTTTTGCCACCAAAAGCGCCTCCGTCTGAAAGACCCTGCGGAGCATTTTTATATAATAATTGTTAGTATCTATAACAAATATTTTGTTTTTGTTAAATTTTTCCAAAAATTACTCTGTCAATATTTGACAAATCTTTTAAAATTTGGATTTCTCCAAAACCTGCATCTTTCATTAAATTTGCGACATCACGGCTTTCATTTATTCCCAGTTCAAATAACAAATACCCACCTTTATTCAAAAATTTTGGAGATTCTTTTATGATTTTTTGATAAAATTCCAAACCTTTGTCATCTTTGGTATACAGAGCAATATCCGGTTCAAAAGTAACTTCTTTTTGTATATCTTTTTTCATTTTTTCAGGAATGTAAGGGGGATTAGACACAATCATATCAAATTTTTCATCTTCTCTTATTTTTGAAAATAAATCTGTTTTTCTGAATAATGCCCTGTTAAACAAACCCATTTTTTCCATATTTTTAAAGGCTGTTTCTAATGCTTCAAAAGAAATATCTGCTCCAATTACGGTTGCTGAAGTCATCTTTGCAATCATACATGCAATACACCCTGAACCTGTACACATATCAAGAATATTTTTAAAACCGTTATTTTTTATAATTTCTACTGATTTACGAACCAACAATTCTGTTTCATCTCTTGGAATTAAAACTGAAGGATTAACAATAAATTTTTCACCCATAAAATCAGCCTGACCAATAATATATTGAATTGGCTGCCTTGTTTTTGCCCTTAATCTTGCCTTTTGCTCAACAAGTTTTAACTTATCTTCATCCAGTTTTTTTCCCAAAATAATATCTGCAATTCCATATCCTGCAAAATGTTCTATCAACAATTTAACTTCAATATTAGCTTCGTTTTCTTCAATTCCTGCATTGGTCAAAATTTTTACTATATCTTGAATTAACATAATTAATTCTCCTGCATTTCTTCCGATTGATAATATGGATTATGCTCTGTTATTATCTTATCAATTTCATTTCTGGCATCTAATTTTGATTCCAGTTCTCTTTTTTCTATATTATATTTTTTGCACAATTTTTCATAATAATACAACTGCTTTTTGGTCGGAGGTTCTTTTGACATTTTCACCTCACGCAAAAAAACTCGTTTTTTTCTTTCATATTCCTTTTGTGCCTCAATAATAGGACGCTGTTTTTCTTTGTATTCATAATATTTTTTACATTCTTTTATATATTTTACAGTATCAGTTCTAAATGAATCCTCACCTGCCTGAGAAGTCAAAAATTCGAACCTGGAGCAATTTAACTCAAGATAATATTGCTCATCTTCAATAAAACTTTTAAAAATTTCATCTGCACTCAAATCAATATGCTGTTTTACATATGCTCTTAAATAATTGCACAATGCAGATTTCTGATTTTTAGTTAAATCAAGGTATATTTGTTTTTTAATTTCGTACATAACTACCTACAAAAAAGTGTAACGAAGTACAACTTTTCAACTTTTCGCAAACCGTACAAATTTATGTACGTATCGATCCTCATAAAACCGTGTTACTAAGTCTATCTCTTTAACAAATCACGCACAGAAAATTTGCGGGTTTTGTCAGCAGTGCCGAAGTCCAGCAACTTTCGCACGATCGGATTTGTCTGATGAGAAACCACAGATTTTACAGAAACTTCATTTACTCTTTCTCTGGTATTATCTATTACTTCAAAGTTTTGTCCGCTTTTCTCATCCATAGATTCATTATACCTCGTTACTCTTATATAAACAATTTGTTAATTTATTAATTGCCTAATTTTATATAAAAAATATATATTTGTTACATATCTAAACATTTAATATATTTACAAATATATATTAAATATTTATAATAAAGGAGTAATGAATAATTTAAACAAAACAAACAAAAAAGAAAATAACAATCACCTGAGGATTATTCTGAGCCTCATCCTACTCATATGCCTTTTTATTTTTTACGGATTGAAAAAAAATGAAGAAATTAAAACTAAACTTACACCTGCAGTTACACAAGAAAAATTTATTCAAGAAGTTACAAAACTCTATACGGGTTTTGCAAAAATGAAAAAAGATCATTTTGACTTTATGGATCGTAAGCCAAAACACGTATTTACAGAAAAATTTGCAAAATATTTTGATACTGAAACAACTTGTAATGATTTTTATAAAGATCCGTGTTTGTGGAATAATTATACATATAAAACACTTGACGGTGAAATTAAGCCATATTTTTTCGGCAGACCGGATATTGGACAATTTATCACAAAAAGCGGAGCTTTGTATACCATATACTCTGACAAAGACAACGGGCTCTCTATTTTTATTGATATAAACGGAACAAAGGGCAAACCAAACAGATTTGGCATAGATTTATTTGGTTTTTATATAGATACAAACTATCCGGAGTTAAGATGCATGGGAGAAATCGAAACCCCTTATGTAAGTATAAATTTATATTGTAATCCATATAATTCAAATAAATATAACGGTTTATCATGTTCATATAAGGCTGCTTTAGAAAATGATTATTTCAATGAAGTATTCAAGCTTTTAAAATAAACTTGTAAAGGATTGATGCTTATTTTTTCTTTTTAGGTTATAATCTTGGAAGATTATAATATTTTGAAAGGTTATTTTACATGAATAAAAGTCAATCTACAGGTTTGTATATTATTTTAACTATAATGGTTGTTGTATTTATGTCCACTATTTTAATGGGAGGACCAAATACTGACACCTCAGAAATCTCGTATTCAAATTTTCTTCAAAAACTTGAAAATAAAGAATTCAATAAGATTGAAAAATATGATGAGATGATTATTGCCATTCCAAAAGAACAGCCAAAGCCGGCAGTTCAGGAAAAAGCAAATACCGGAGTTGATACAACATCTCCATTCCTGTTACCTGATTCAACAGCGAATAAAGCACCTTTAAAACAATATAAAGTACAAATTCCGGCAAATGATGAAACACTAATGGATAAACTAAATGAATCCGGAGCCGATATTACAGTCAAAAAAGCTCCTGAATCAGGACAACTTGCAAATAATTTATGGACATTTTTATTTATAATAATAGCTGTAATTACGCTTGGATTCATGATAAAAGCAATTCAGGCAGGTGGTGCTCAGGCAATGTCTTTTGGTAAAAGTAAAGCAAAAATGCTTTTAGATTCCAAAGTTAAAACAACTTTTAAAGATGTTGCAGGCATTGACGAAGAAAAGAAGGAACTTGAGGAAATTGTGGATTTTCTCAAAAACGGAGAAAAATATATAAAACTTGGTGCAAAAATTCCGAAAGGAGTATTACTTGTCGGACCTCCAGGAACAGGTAAAACACTAATGGCAAAAGCTGTTGCAGGTGAAGCAAATGTACCGTTTTTCTCAATTTCAGGTTCAGATTTTGTTGAAATGTTTGTCGGTGTTGGTGCAAGCCGTGTAAGAGATCTGTTTGAGCAGGCAAAAAAACATCAGCCTTGTATAATATTTATTGATGAAATAGATGCTGTCGGACGTCAACGTGGCGCAGGTCTTGGTGGCGGACACGACGAAAGAGAACAAACACTAAATCAATTATTAGTTGAAATGGATGGATTTGATGTAAACACAAACATTATTGTGATTGCTGCAACAAACAGACCGGACATTTTAGATAATGCATTGTTACGCCCGGGACGCTTTGACAGACAGATTTATATCAATGCTCCGGATGTAAAAGGCAGAGAACAAATATTAGAAGTCCACGCAAAAAATAAAAAACTTGATTCTGACGTTGATTTAAAAGTTCTTGCAAAGAGAACTCCCGGATTTACAGGTGCTGATTTACAAAACTTGCTAAACGAGTCTGCTCTTCTTGCAGCAAGAAAAGGAAAAGATAAAATTTCTATGGAAGATGTTGATGTTTCTATAGACAGAGTAATTGCAGGCGTTGAGAAAAAAAGCAGAGTCCTGACAGACAAAGATAAAGAATTAACATCATATCACGAAGTAGGACACGCTCTAATTGATAAACTTTTACCGGATGCAAACGAACTTCATAAAGTTTCAATTATTCCTCGAGGAATGGCTCTAGGTGTAACATGGACAAGACCAAAGGATGAAAGCGTACATGTAAGTAAAGCTAAACTTTTGGCACAAATCACTATGGCTCTTGGCGGACGAGCAGCAGAAGAAATTGTGTACGGAAAAGAACATGTAAGTACCGGGGCATCTCAGGATCTTATCAATGTAACAACCACTGCACGTAAAATGGTTACAGCGTGGGGAATGTCTGATAAATTAGGACCTATGGCATATGGCAAAAATCAGGAAAATGTATTTATGGGCCGTGATTTTGGACACCAAAGAGATTATTCCGAACAAGTTGCATTTGAGATTGATGAAGAAATTAAAACAATAGTTGAAGAAAGATACGAACTTGCTAAAAAACTATTAGTTGAAAATAGAGATATGCTCGAAGTAATTTCTAAAGAACTTCTTGAAAAAGAAACTATTGACGAAAAAGAATTTACTGAAATTATGGATAGAGTAAAAACATCAAGAAATAGTTTTTAACAAAATGAACAGATTAAATATTACAAAAAAATCAAAACTTTTAGCACTTTGCGTTGATTCTACAAATGAAAAGATTCCGAAAAGGGAGATGTATTGTGATATTTTGGCACTAAAATTTGACGAAAACATTGAAAAATCAAAAGTTTTTTTGAAAAATATTTTGCCCCAAATTGATAAACCTCTTATGATTTGTGGCTATGGTAAAGAAGATATTGACTGTGAACTTTTGCCTCAACTTATAAAGATATTAGACAGAGAATGTATAATTTCATTCGCAACAGAAAAAACATATTCGAAAATTATTCCGCAGGCAATAAAAGGTAACCACTATGTCGTTTTAAAAACTCCAATTGATATAAATCTTGCAAAAGAATTAAATATCTTAGCAATAGAAATGGGATTAAATAGGGATAAAATCATAATGAATACCGATATTGGAGGACTTGGATACGGATATGAGTACGGATACAGTATTATGGAAAAAATTATACAAGAAGCTCAAAAAGGAGATGAATATGTAGATTTTCCTTTAATATCCGAAGCTCCTTTAGAATCTCTGAAAACAAAAGAGGCAAAATCTGATAAAATCTCTCAACATTGGGGAGAATTAAATAAACGTGCGTCAATGATAGAAATTACATCAGCCTCCGGAGTGTTGGCAGCAGGTGCTAATATTATTGTAATGAAAAACTCAGATAATCTTAAATTTGTAAGGGAGTTAATTTAATGGAATTGACAGGATTACAAATATTTAAATATACTCCTGCAGGGAAAAAAGAAGAAAAAGCCAATTGTAAAGAATGTGGCTGCCCAACATGCATGATGTTTTCCCTCAAACTTGCAAAAGAACAAATAAATATTGAAAAGTGTCCATATGTATCAGAAGAATTAATAAATATATTTGAAAAAGGCAAAAAACACCCCCAAAAAACTATTGAAATTGGTAATCTTAAAATCGGCGGAGAAAATGTATTATACAGACATGAAAAAACCTTTATTAACAGAACTACAATTGCCATAATTGTGGATTGTTCTTTAGACAAATACGAAGAAAAAATCACACAAATCAACAATTACGAAATAAACAGGGTTAATGAAATATTAAAAACAGATTTGATTATCCTGAAAAATTACAAAAACCAAAACATCAAATCCGATGTCCCTTTCATCACTTTAGAAGATTTAAAAAAATATGAATTTGATTTTATAAAAGAAGAAGATTTTCAAACAACAAAAAATTATCTTATAAATTGCAGAACGAAAGCAATTATTGATAAAGATGATTCCTGCTCAAAACCAACCTGTGTTTTTATGAAAAACAGCGATAGCTTTTCGATATGCGCAAGAGCAGCTTATTATCTGTGTAAATATGCAAACATGTTAGTTTTTGAAGACTTTGATAAGGAAATGATTTCTACATTATTAACACTGCGACAAAATATTTTTACCGATCCGCAGAAAACACTTCAAGTCGAAAGTGGTTTGTACAAATTTAATAATCCGGATAAAAATTCTATAATACTGATGACTACAAATTTTGCGCTTACATTTTTTGCGGTTTCAAACGAACTTGAAAGTATTGATATTCCATCATATTTGATTATTCTTCCGGCACAGGGAATGAGTGTATTGACAGCCTGGTCAGCTGAAACACTAACAGCTGAAACCGTTAAAGAAACATTGAAAAAATTAAACATAAGAGAACAAATCAATACAAGAAAAATTATTATACCGGGATTGATTTCAAATATGAAAGAAGAATTGTCAGAACAATGTCCTGATTTTGAATTTATAGAAGGAACACACGAAGCAAGTGACATTACAAATTTTGTAGAAAATTTCATAAAAAAAGAGTAAGCCCAAGGCTTACTCTTTTTTATTTATTTTATTAATTATTTTATATTTGCAAAAGTCCACGCATCAAATGTAGGTGCTTCTTTTACATTAATTTCATGAGATTCTGTACCTGAGCATTCGCCATCGTGAGCAATTGGTTTATACAATCTGTTGTAATATTCAATTACCATACGATCTGAGTTGAAGTATGCTTCAGAAGTCCTGATAGCCTGACGCATAATTCTTGCCCATTCCATTTTATTTTCATAATAAGTAGGAATAATCTGATCTTCAATAATACTCATCAAGCACTTATGATCTTTCCAATGTCTTTCTTCCCAAGACATTTCATCATCAATTTCAGGATATTCAATAGAATATCCGTTGATTCCGTTAAATGTCCCTTCAACTGTCCAACCATCATATATAGACAAGTGAACAGCACCGTTTGCGTTCGCAGACATACCTGAAGTACCAGAAGCTTCAAATGGACGAAGCGGTGTATTCAACCATACATCAGATCCGCGTTTTAACATGCCGGATAACTGTAATTCATAACCAGGAAGAACTACAACATTTTTCAATGAGTGAGATCTGTGCAGTAACTTATTAAACATTTCTCTGCCCATAACATCATCCGGATGGAATTTACCCGCAAAGATAATCTGTAATTTATCTTCATTCAATAGTTTTTCAATTCTTTCTTTATCCATCAAAATTAACCAAGCACGTTTGTAATCAGCAAATCTTCTTGCCCATGTAATAGTTAATACATCAGGATCAAATCTTTTACCTGCAACGTTTGCAACGTACTTAAAGAGTTCTGCCTTCATTTCTCTTTTAACATCTAACAATTTTGCTAAGTCATTTTCAGCTTCTTTAACTCTTTTATCTTGCCAGTATTGGAGGTTTACAGCATTTGTAATAGCTCTTATCGGGCATCTGCCTTCAACCCATTCCCACATTTTATTTGCAACCAAACCGTGAAGCTGAGAAACAGCATTTGCAATTCTTGACATTCTCAAAGCTGCAACAGTTAAAGAGAAGTTTTCACCGCCTAAATTAATTGCAGTTTCACGAGATGCACCTGCAAAAAATCCGCCTTCAAGTAATGTGTCAACCCAATGAACTTCGTTACCTGCAGCAACAGGAGTGTGAGTAGTAAAGACTGTACGTCTTTTTACTTCATTTAAATCACCTTTGTATTGTCTTAAAAGTTCAAATGCAGCTGGCAATGCGTGTCCTTCATTCATATGGATAACGTCAAATTTGTATCCGACAGCCTGCAAAATTCTGACTCCGGCAATACCAAGAACAATTTCCTGAGCAATTCTGATTTTTTCATTTCCGTCATACAATTTATGGGAAATACTTCTTGCCCAATCACTGTTACCTTCAATATCTGTTGTTAATAAATATACAGGACAAGTTCCAAACAATTCCGGTTCAACTTTGAAAGCTTTAACTTTAACTTTTTCGCCAAAAATATCAACTTCTGTTTGAATTTTTGTATCCGTTAAATAATCATAGTATTTTCTGATATATGCAACTTCAACATCACCTGCGTGATTGATTCTCTGATCATAATATCCGTAAGACCATAAAATAGTAACCCCGACCATAGGCATCTGAAGATTTCCTGCAGATAACATATGAGAACCTGCCAAAAATCCCAAACCTCCTGAATAAGTATTTAGAGATTGATCAATTGCCATTTCCATGGAAAAATAAGCAACATTTGGTAATGACATACTTTTCACCTTTCTTTTCTTTATTTACACTAAATTTTTCATGTTATATCCAAAAAAACATAACTGTAATATATATACTAGCACATAATCATTAAAAAAGACAATTCATTTACATTATTTTTATATAAAAGTATTGAAAATAGTAATAAAATAGGTATTGCTGACAATACCTAAAGATTTACCCGATATATTATTATTTGTTTACATTTCTACTTTTGTAATTATGGTTAGTCATCCAAATATTTATTTTTGGAAGAAAAATCCCAAGCATAACTGTCGAATATCCCAACCCTGCTATATGAGATAAATTCAGTTTCCACAAATTCTTTTTCGCAAATTCTTTACCGTGAGCAGCAATTTCTGTGTGTGTTTTCAATGAAACATCATTTAACCAATGCCCTATACCCTTACCTTCTTTTTTAATATTGAACAAATATTTTTGCTTACAATCAAGAATATTAGCAACCCCTTTAGATGCGAAACCACCCAGAACAAGCCAGTTTAAAAATCCGAAATAATCACGAACAACAGATTCTCTTAATTCATTTTCACTGTCAGCTGCCAAAAATCTGCCGACAATCGTAGCTCCATATACCGTTTTAATAGCGTTACCCGTTGATACAGGACCTGTAAATTGGAGTTTTTTTACAAAATCTTTTGGATTTTTTACTTTCATAACCCCCAGAAGCATTGCAATCATACCTACAGAAGCTAATATTTTTTTTGCAAAAAACTTTTTATCAAAAGTTCGTTTTTTATCCTCAGTACTATTATTTTTTGTAAGGTAATCTACTTCTCCAACAAAACCTTTTTTACCGCTACGTTTTTCTGTTATTTTTCTATTTATTTTCTGAACACTTATTCCTATTAAAGATGCCAAAGATAATGCGCCAAAAATCTTTATATTATTAACCTTCTTAATTTTTGCAATAGTTTTTGAAATGTCTGCATCAGTATTTGTAAATACATCTTTTCCCATATCATAAGAATCTCGTATTATATTAGTCAAAGTTGCATTCAACTTATGTTTTCCAATTTTTAATTCAAGATCTCTGTTAACTTGCAGAGCATTTGTAATACGGCTTTCTAATATAGTGAAGATTTGCTTTTTATCACGCTTAGAAATATTTTTATCTTTTATAATACCTGCAAATGCATCAATAATTTCATCTCTTGATTTTAGATTATTATGAATATTAACAAAATACTTGTTATCCCATTGGTATTTATTCCATCTGGCTTCATCAATCCATTCAACATCATTCCATTTAATATCTTTAAAATTACGTTTAATCTGTCCATCTTTTCCTTCCATCAAATCAAACAGATTTGTCACATATTTTTGAATATTATTATCACTGTTATCCCATATATTTTTCAAAACATTAAGAGAATCCTCGCTATACCAGCTTTTTGGATTAATTTTTACATCCGGCATAACCTTTTTAGAAGCAATATTTGCAATTAAACCTCCTAAAACCCCGGCGGCAAAACAGTTTATTCCGGTTCCGCAGATTTCTCTGACAAATGTCTCTCCTCCCGCATATTTATTACGATCTTTTGCATCGAAATATGTTCTTGGACCAACCATTGTACCTAAATCCAATAATGCAGCATTAATAACTTCATTTGTATCAAGAGTCCTCAACACAGTTGTTAACGTACCGTCTAATGCTCCTTTAAACTGTGGTTTATAATTAATATGCTTTTTATCGTAATTATTTATTGTTAAATTCATTTCCTGTTTTCCCCATAAAAAAAGCCTCGTAATATTTTTACGAGACTTTCTAAAATTATTTTAAAACCTATGATAATAAAGCATCAAAAAATTCCGCAAGTCCCGTAATAAAACTTGGAGGAGGATGAGGAATTATTTGATTTTTTAATCATAGAATTTGTCATTTATTTACTATCCTTGTAATAATATTACAATTTTATAAAAAAATTGTCAATAGAATTTTAAAAACTATTTAGTATATTTTCTTCCGACTAATTCATCAGGCATAAATTGCTGTTCAACATCAGGTGCAGAATGTGTATAAACATACCCGACGCCAAATCCGTATTTTTCAGCATCTTTGTAATGACTATCTCTTAAATGCATTGGCGGAGGAAAATCTTTACCCGATTCGATATCAGAAAGCGCATAATCAATTGCACATGCAGCTTCATTAGATTTTGGAGCACGAGCCACATAAATAACAGCATTTGCCAATGGAATACGACCCTCTGGGAGTCCTATTAATTCAACAGCTCTATATGCATTTACAGCAATATTAAAAGCATTTGGATCGGCAAGTCCGACATCTTCAGCCGCACATACAATAAGACGACGGGCAATAAATCTTGGATCTTCACCTGCTTTTAACATTTTTGCAAGATAATAAATTGCAGCATCAGGATCACTGCCCCTTAAACTTTTCTGAAAAGCAGAAGCACAATCATAATGTTCCTGTTGAGAATATCTTGTATTTCTTTGCTGGCAAATTTCTTCTATGGTATTAACCGACAAATATCTTTTGTTATCCTTTAAATCACTTGCAAAATAAGCATTCTCAACAATATTTAAAGCACATCTTGCATCCCCTCTCGCAAGATTTATGATAAAATCCAAAACCCCGCTTTCACAATCCATTTGTGAATAATTCGTCGCAAGATACTGAAAACCTCTTTTAATAATAGATGCCATACTTTCATCATCTATTGAATTTAAACGAATAACCTGAACTCGTGATAATAGCGCAGGAACAACCTGAAATGAAGGGTTTTCTGTTGTCGAACCGATCAAAAATAATGTACCATTCTCAAGATGAGGCAACAGCGCATCCTGCTGTGTTTTTGAATATCTGTGAATTTCATCAATAAATAATATTGTTTTCTGCCCTGAACGAAGTGCCTCTTTTGCTTGTTCAACAGCATCTTTTATATCTTTAACTCCTGAAGTTACGGCTGAAATCTCTATAAAATTCGCATTAGTTTTTGTGGCAATAAGCCTTGCTAATGTAGTTTTTCCGCACCCCGGAGTTCCCCACAAAATCAAAGAAAATAATCTGTTTGTTTTTAACAAATTCAATAAAGGACTTTTTTGCGAAATAACATTACTTTGCCCTAAAAAATCCTCCAGAGTCTTTGGACGGAGAATTTCAGCCAAAGGTATTTGCTTATTTTGATTTTCAAGTTCCGTAAACAAATTATTCATAGTATAATGTTAGCATAGTAAAATGCAAATGTCATCCTGAACTTGTTTCAGGATCTAACATATAACGTATTGTGCGAAATATGCGAGATGCTGAAATAAATTCAGCATGACAATAAAGGTAAATTATGCAAAAATTACGTCATTCAGAGCAAAGCATGGAATCTTCGTAATTTTTGCCCTCGCAATGACGAAAAGAGAAATTATGAACAAAAAATTTTTAACTATAATATTTACAACATTCTTAATAATTACAGGAATATTTTTTATTTGCAAACCAAAACATCAAAATAACGAAGTTGTGTTTTGGACTCTACAAATGAGCGATTTTTCGCCATATATAAAAGGTGTTATTTCTGATTTTGAAAAAGAAAATCCTGATATAAAAATAAAATGGGTTGATGTTCCTTTTTCAGAAGGTGAAAAGCGTACTCTTGCATCAGTTTTGAGTGATAATCCTCCTGATTTGGTAAATTTAAACCCTGATTTTTCCTCAACGCTTGCACACAAAAAAGCTCTATGGGAAATTCCGCAAGATAAAACAACTCAATATAATACAGAAATTTTAAACTCTTTAAAAGTTAACGGGAAATTATATTCTGTACCTTGGTATGCAACAAGTGCAATAACTATTTACAATAAGGATTTAATAACAAAAATACCAAACACTTATGAACAAGTGGCTAAATTCTCACCATACTTAAGAAAAAAACAAGCATACATTATGTTTCCGAATATAACTGAAAACGACACTATGCTAAAAATTTTAAATAAATACAACTGCACAACATCAAACCTGAATACAGACAAATGCATTGACATTTTCGAAATGTTTAAAAATTTATATACAAAAGATTTAATTCCAAAAGAAACCGTGACAATTACATTACAAGAATCTCTTGAAAAATACATGTCCGGAAATATTGCACTTATTGGTGCAGGCGCAAATTTCTTAAATATGATTAAAGAAAACGCACCATCAACATATGCAAAAACAGACATTGCTCCTCAAATTAAAGGAGAATTGGGACAAAATGATTTTTCATTAATGAATTTTGTAATTCCGCTAAAAGCAAAACACAAAGAACAAGCGCTGAAATTCGCCTTGTTTTTGACAAATGACAAAAACCAATTAGAACTTGCAAAATTAACAAATGTTTTAGCTGTAAATAAAACAACTTTGCAAAATGAATTTTACACAAATTACGACAAACATGATTTGATGGCAAAAGCCAGAGTAATTAGTGCAAAACAATTAAATCATCTGCAGCCGGCATTCAAAACTCAAAAAAATCAAAAAGAGATAAATAATCTGGTAAATAACGCTGTTCAAAACATACTTTTAAATAAAGACAAAACAGAAAACATTTTAAATAAATTAGTAAAAAATATAGAATTATTAAATAAATAAGGAGACAAGATGAAAGCAGTAGTATTTGATAAAGAATTAAAATTAGTTGATAACTATGAAAAACCTGTTCCAAAAGAAGGGGAAGCTTTAGTTCGTGTAACTTTGGCAGGAATTTGTAATACCGATTACGAAATAACAAAAGGTTACATGGGATATGTCGGAGTTCTTGGGCATGAAGCAGTCGGAATCGTAGAAGATGTGAATTCTGACGATAAATCCTTAATCGGCAAGAGAGTTGTTCCTGAAATAAGTTACGGCTGTAAAGATCCAAATTGTGAATGGTGCGCAAAGAAAAATTATCGTCACTGCCCTAACAGACATACTCTTGGTATTTGGAGAAAAGATGGTGTTTTTGCACAATATTTCACCATGCCTGTTGAAGTTCTGTTTGAAGTTCCTGATAATGTGCCGGATGAACAAGCTGTTTTTGTTGAACCTTTAGCTGCGGCATTAGAAATAAATGAACAGCTTCATATTAAACCAATGGATAAGGTTATAGTTCTGGGCGATGGAAAACTTGGTTTAATTACAGCATTGGCACTTAATGCTCAAAATCTTGATGTGACATTAGTCGGCAAGCATCAAAATAAACTTGATATTGCAAAAGCTCAGGGAGTTAAAACATCGCTGCTGCAAGATTTCCCTATAGAGAAAAAATATGATGTAGTAGTTGAAGCGACCGGTTCAGTCAACGGTTTTGAAACATCTTTAGCACTAACAAAACCACGCGGGGTTTTAGTTTTAAAAAGCACCGTTGCAGCCTCTAAAGAATTTAATCTGGCGCCTATAGTAATTGATGAAATCACAGTACTAGGTTCTCGCTGCGGACAATTTCCTCCGGCACTAAGACTATTACAAAGCGAAAAAGTAGATTTTAGTCCATTAATTTCAGGAGTTTATCCTGTAGATAAAGCAATTGAAGGTTTTGAAAAAAATAAAGAAAAAGACACTTTAAAAGTTCTTATAAAATTCTAAAATCTTCTTACATAATAATTTTTATCATTTTGAAGTTCTTCCCGTGCTTTTTCAAGTGCGGGATCTTCAAATTTATGAGACAGAATTTTTGCAGCTTTTTCCCTGATCGTGTATTCCCCAATATTTTTTGCCCTTAAAATTATTTTACGCAAATCGTCAAAATCCATTTTGTCATAAAAAATGTAAATGGCTTCTAAACACCAGTACAACTTAAAAGCTTCTTTGTTTATTTTGTATTTACCATCTTGAAAATTAAATTTTTCAACAATATCCAAAAGTTCTGAAGTTAAACCGGAAAGGGCATTACAAAAAAACTTACAAAATTCTTCATTTGATTTAAAATTTGATATCGCTGTTAATACATTTCTGCAAATGTTCCCATTTATATCAGTAACCGCATCTAAAAATTTGTTATATATTTCAGAATTATAAAAATATTTCACCAAAACCTTATCACTCATAAATTCTGCAAGGCGCATTGAGACAGCTTCTCTTATTTTGCCGTCCTGACCGGTCAAATTTGAAACAAGAATTTGAGCATCCTGCAAAGACTTAATTGTGTCAAGTTTCAGAACAGCTATTTGCTTTTGAGGAATATTACCATTTTGCAGCATTTCTAACAATTCTTCGTGAGAAAAATTTGTTTCATATAATTTCAAAGCCTGAGTAAAATTTTCATCTAAAGTTTCATAATAAGAATTATTCAAATTTTATTCCTCAATTTCTACATTAAAAAATATATCATAAAGTACATTGTTTTTTTAGTCCAAAATCGTTTATATGTATGATATCCGATATATGGATTTTTGTATAATAAGACTAGGAGATACACTATGGAAAATATTTTTACGATATTGCAACAAATATTTTTGGGCAAAGAAGATAAATCCGTAAGAGTTGGGATTTCAGAGTTCAAAAAAAATACAATTCCTACTATTCAGAAAAAACGCACATTCAAAAAAACTTCTCCACAACAACTGAAAATTTCAGAACTGATGAGAAAAACTTCTTGCTAAATTCCAAATATTATATCTCTTTTGGGAAAAGGTAATTTTGTGTTTGAGTGAAAAATTCGTCATAAATTTTTGACTTGTAAACTCTTAAAACTCTCATAGGAGCATTTTTGTTAAAAGAATACCCATCGGCATTTTGAAGAATTTTACCAACTGCATTAAATTTTATTTTTGTTTTACCGCCAAAATAAGGTTGAACAAAAACATTTGCATCAAAAACTATTGTTTTATCCCGCATTTCATTCATCACACGTTTTGAAGGTTCGTACATGGTATATACAGTCGTTCCATAAGAAAAAACGGTGTATGCAGTGGCTGCTGCCAAAACCGTAGACCACCCTAAAATTCTTTTTTTACTCACATAATGAGCCTTATAAGTTTTTCTTGCTCTTACATAACCTAAATCAAAATCAATATCCTGAATTATAAATCCACTGTCCTGTAATGTCGTAATTGCAGCTTTCAAAACTCCGATATTATCGGTTGTATCAAAATAACGGGTTTGCATTTCCTGCAATTTATCAGGTTTAACCTTTGGCATACTAACTGCATAAGAACAATTTGCACCTGAGAATAAAAATAATGATAATAATATTATTATAAAATTTTTCATTTTATTCTTTGTCCTTAGCTTCCTTTGCTTCTTTTGCCTGCAATTTGGCATATTCTTTAGCTTCTTTAGCCTGTTTCTTTTCCATAATTTTCATTTCTTTTAGCTGTTCTTTTTGAGCTTGTTTTTCTGCTTTTGCCTGTTCTTTAGCCTGTTTTTTTGCTTCCTTTAAGATAGATTTTAGATTTTCAGGTGATTCCTGTTCCTGCACATCAGAATCATTTTGAACATCTTCTGTCATTAATTCATTTTGCTTTTCTTCAGTTTCTTCGTTTTTTAAAGTTTCATCTTTTATTATTTCTTTTTCTGAAGTTAAAGATTCCTCTTTATCTTCAGTGTTATTAATAGTTTTTTCTTCATCAGGGGTCTCAATTTGTTCTTTTTCGGTATTTTTGATTGACGGTTTGTCAGACATAATAATTTTTGAAGCCGGTGCTTTTTTCAGATTTACCGGTTTTAGTGACGAATTTAATTGCTTTTGAATTTCAATTTCTCTGTCAACTTTTGCATAAAAATCCTGATAGAATTGTTCTTCTTCCACATCATCAATAAACTGAGCATTTCCATACTCATTTAATAATTTTCTTTCAAAATTTACTCTTGCTCTAACGGTATTTCCGTATTCCGTAATATTGACACAAGATTCTAAAGTTGCAACTTTAACCCCGTTATAAGTCAATCTTGATTGGGAAAACCCAAATTCCTTGGCTATATCGATATTGCGATCAGAAGTATCAAAATCTTTAACGGCATAAATAAATCCCAATAGGGAATTCACATTGTATACAATGTAGCCTTCGTCTTGTAGGACATTGAGAACAGATTTCATTAAAACAACTTTGTCGCCATTTTTATAAGTTCTCACCTGGAAAGCTCTTTTTTGTAACTGAGTCATAGGTGTAATAATTTCTTCAGCTTGTCTTTTTTTAGCACATACAGGCAAAGCTGCAAAAATCATTATAAATAAGATTGCTAATATTTTTTTCATAATTTATACTCCCCGATTCTATTTGTGAATATTATACCAAAATATAAGTAATTTGTCATTTTGGACTTTTTATTTTATGGCATTATAATAAGAATATGAAAAAATTTATACTAATAATTGGGATTTTGTCGCTAATTTCATCTTCAAATGCTGCGACAATAACAGGTGGTGTCGAGTACACAACGACTGATGCCAGACTTGAGTTACAAAACAACAGACCCTCGTCTGCTGATTTTATTTTGTATGGAAATAACTATATTGACGCAAAAAGAGATGAAAACATTTCTGCTCTTTTAAAAGGAGTAACAAAGTTAAACGACAGAACGTTAGCGCAATTTTCTGACGATACATACGGAATAATATATAATAATGACCCAAAACATGTCTGGTATTACAACAATGACGGAACATTGATTTATGCGGAAGAAAAAGCCTCACTAAAATATCCGTACAGAACATATAAGTATACCCCTAATGGAGAACTTGTCAATATGACAATGCGGGTTTCGGAATCCGAGACATTTATATTTGACACTTTGGGGAAATTACTTGGTCACTGGGTAGGTCAGAATTGTTATGACGAATCAGGTAATATTGTAATGACAAGGAAAATAAGTAAGTAGAAAATTATTTTTTATTTTTTCCTTTAGACATAAGCATCAATTCTAATCTTGTAAATTCGAGTTTATTCATCCACATCAGTGTATTTACTCTAAAAGCAGGTTCACCGTCACCTGTATATATAAGAGGATTTTTAACTGAATTTCCGTGAGCATTCAATTCTATTTTAAAAACAGCTTTTCCTTCCTGCGGATTTTTTCTTACCAAGAAAGGTAATATAACTCTGGTTTTCTTTTTAGGAATACTTCTTATGAAGTTTTTTGTGACTTTATCAATGTTTTCGCCATTAGCTGCCGCACCGATATAGATCATATCGAATCTTTTCATATCAATAGCAGGATTTTTGTCTTTGTACAAAAGGACAATTCTACCATTGACAATATTATTTAATTTTTTTGCTACGGCATCAAGGTTTTTGTTTTCTGGGTTATAAACAATTACACTATTTTTTTTCAGCAGATATTCATATCCGGGTCTGATTTTTTGGTTCAGGTACATATTTACACCAAATATTATTAAACCGATTAAAATAATCGCAGCAACAATACTGCTGCAAATTATAATCCAACCCTTTTTATCAATATTCATCAAAAATTCTCCTTAAATGCCTTTATAAAAGAATTATATAATTTTTGCGCACAATTTTCAAGTTTTGTGTATAAATAATAAGAATAGATTGTCATTTTGAACTTTACAAAATGAACAAGCGAGGTACGAGCTTTGTGAGCTTGTATGCGTCAGCGAAGCTGTTAGCTGTTTCAGCATCTTTATT
>CACXDL010000098.1 GCA_902766395.1 uncultured bacterium | reverse complement strand
TTTTTTCAAATGTCCCATTAAAACCCAATAAAAGGGGTTGAAACTGATTCAACCCCTAAATATATAAAAAACTCCCCAGGCTGGACTCGAACCAGCAACCCTTCGATTAACAGTCGAATGCTCCGCCATTGAGCTACTGAGGATTACATAGCCTTTATACTCGGCTCAAAAATATTATATAACACAAAAAAAATATTGTAAAGTGTTTTTTTACTAATCAAAAGCTTCTTGAGATTTTTGCCCTTGTATGCTATAATTACAAGGTGTTTTAATATTTAAAGGGAGATAATTCTATGGCTAATCCTATTCTTAAAGAAGAAGTTTTTTCTAAAAATCTTAATATCAATTCACTTGAACTTGGGCATGTTATGACTTCCGGAGGAACACTCGTAAAAACATGTATTTTAGGGTTATTGCTTGCTCTAACTTTTTCATACACTTGGTATTTACAAATATCCGGATTCGCAGATAAGGCTGGAATGCTTACAATGGTCGGTTTTGCAGGAAGCTTAATTATGGTATTAATTATTTCTTTTGCACCAAAAAATAACTTGCTTTCTTTAACTACATCTTTATATGCATTGTTTGAAGGCTTGCTTTTAGGAAGCTTTTCGGCTATTGCAAATAAATTTTATCCCGGAATCGTGTCACAAGCCGTTTTAGGAACAATATTTGCTATCTTTGGAATGTTTTTATTATATTCTTCTAAAATTCTAAGATGCACTGATACCTTTAGAAAAGTAATCTATATTTCAACTTTTTCTGTCTTTGGGATATATCTTACACAATTAATTTTAAACTTTTTCCACATAACAATTCCGGGAATTTTTTCAAATAGTCCTGTTGGTATTGGGTTTAGTGTAATTGTAGTAGCAATTGCTGCTTTTAACCTTATTATAGATTTTGATTTTATCGACAGATTTTCTGGAAAAGCACCTAAATATTTCGAATGGTTCGGAGGCTTTTCTCTTATGGTTACAATTGTATGGCTTTACATAGAAATTCTAAATCTGTTGATGAAACTTAACAGCAGAAGATAAATATTGATAAAACCACTCCTACAAAGAGTGGTTTTATTTTGAATATATGTTGACTTTTTATAAAACATAATTATTATAGTAAAGAAGGTAGTAAATATAAGGATATATATTATGGCTTTATCACCATCAGCAGGAACATCTATTATTAACAGCATCAATGCGGGATTAAACAATACATATGCATATTTAGCATCATTGTATCCGAAAGATGGTGTTACATCTAAAAATATCGCCGCAGCACAGAAGGATAATACAAATTATTTAACACTAAATCAGCCTTTTGCCGCATATTTGCAAAATAATTTTGCAAATCTTGATAAGGATAAGGACGGAAAAATAAGTGCAAAAGAAATGGAAAAATTTACACAAACTCTTTCGACTTCCGGAATTACAAGAAATGAATTAACACAATTGGCTGCGAGTGGTGCTTTTTCAACCGCGACAATAAATAAAATTCTTGAACACTTTAATGATATTGATAAAAATCATGATGGAAGGGTTTCTAACGCAGAAATCGCTGCATATACTTACGATAGTCAAAAACAAGAAAAATTGGATCAGGCAAACTATAGAAAAGCAACATCAGATATGACAGTGTTTTATGGCAGCGAATCATCTTCAGAGCCTGATTCATACAGTCTTTTGAGCTATAAATACAAAGATTAATTTTTTTATTTTCTAAAAATTTTATAATAGAGCCTCTTTATAGTAATATATTAAAGAGGTTTTATTATGAAACAAATTGCTATTGTAGATAATGAAAATTACATATTTCAAGCTTTGAATAAATATGCAGCAGATAAAGAAATTAAAATAACACAATTCGCGAATATTGAAGATTTAAAAGGTAAATTTGATTTAATTATTTCAAATGGAAAGCGAGAAAATTTGCCGGATAAAACAATTGTAATTCATCCTTCTCTGTTACCTGCATTTGATGAAGAAAATGCAATAGAAAAAGCATATCTCTCAGGTGTAAAAGTTAGTGGTGTAACATTCTATAATTCAGAAAGAATAATTGCCCAATATCCTGTATTAATTGGGATTGATACTCATTTAGACGAATTGAAAGAAAATATTATAAATCTGGAAAAATACTTTATTGTTCCAATTGTAGACGCTTTTTTGAATGACAGATTATTTGATTTCCAAGATTTATATAGTCACAATTGTTCACGCGGAAACGGTTGTAGCGCTTGTGGAAAATGTAAGTAACTATTTTAAAGAATCAATAGCAGCCTTTATATCAGACGAATTGTAAATGTAGCTCCCTGCCACTAATGAATTTGCACCGTAATCTTTGCATATTTTTCCTGTTTGAGCATTGATACCACCGTCAACCTGAATAATCAAATCTTCAGAAGCATTTTTGCGAAGGTATTCAATTTTCTTTGCACAATCACTCATGAATTCCTGTCCGCCAAAACCTGGTTCGACCGTCATCACAAGGATCATATCAACTTTATTTAAATAAGGCAAAAGAACCTCAGGACTTGTCTTTGGCTTGATAGAAATTCCTGCCTTTATATTTTTTGTTTTTATTAAATCAACTACCTTAACAGGATCTGAAACTGCTTCATAGTGAAATGTTAAAATATCAGCACCTGCACGGGCAAATGCATCTATATAATTCTGAGGATTTTCGATCATCAGATGAACATCTAATGGTAATGTAGTTACTTTTTTGAGTGATTTTACTACAGGAACCCCAATTGTAATATTAGGAACAAAATGCCCGTCCATTACATCCACATGAATCCAGTCTGCTCCTGCATTTTCAACAATTTTTATATCTCTTTCAAGATTTGCAAAATCTGCAGATAATATTGACGGAGATATTATAGTCATATTACACAACCCCTAATTTTATACATGCACTGTATGCAGCTTTTTGTTCTGCATCTTTCTTTGTACTGCCCTTTTCGGTTGCAAGAATTTCATCATTATATGAAACCGAAACCTCAAATTCTTTTTTATGCTCCGGACCTGTTTCACTCACGACTTCATATACAGGACGAGTTTTCGTTAGTCCCTGAGTGTATTCCTGCAAAATCTCTTTTGCATTATATTTTACGAAATTATCTTTCACCTCAACTATGTAAGGGGTAAAAGTTTTTTCGATAAAAGAACAAATTTCACTCAATTTCCCATCTAAATAATATGCCCCTAATATAGCCTCAAAGGCACAAGCACAAAGAGAATCCAGCTTGCGTCCTCCTTGTTTTTCTTCACTTTTACTCATTATTAGCAAATTATCAAGCCCTTTTTCTTTTGCGATTTTTGCAAGAGTATTATCCGAAACAACAATCGAACGTATTTTTGACATTTCTCCCTCATTTGTTTGGGGATACATTTTAAACAAAACATTTGATACCGTTAATTTTAAAACAGCATCTCCCAAAAACTCCAAACGCTCATTACACTCAGTATAAGGAAGATTATTATCCTGAGTATATGAAGAGTGAGTTAATGCAGTATTGTAAAGCGATGGATTTGTGATTTCTACACCAAAAATTTCAGCAACAGTTTTCATCAGAACAATCCTTTAAACTGTTCTATAAGTCTTTGCAAATCCTCAGGTTTAAACACAAACCATTTGAAAAAGTAGTACATTATAGGAATTGTAAAAGCAAAACTATCTGTTCTGTCAAGAAAACCTCCGTGCCCCGGAAGAGTATCTCCGGAATCTTTAACTCCTGCGTCTCGTTTTATCAGAGATTCGCCTAAATCTCCAAGTTGGGCAAATATTGCACATAATAAGCCTGCAATGATACACATATACCAGGATAAACCTAAGTATAAACCTATTATCATAGAGCCTGCAATTGCACAAACAATACCTCCAATAGCACCTTCTATTGTTTTATTTGGACTAACAGTAGGTGCTAACTGATGTTTACCAAATCTTGTTCCAACATAATAACAACCGACATCAGTTAGAATAATTGCTGCAACCATTAATACAACAAACCCTAGCCCGGAATCATATCCGTTTCCGGATAAATCTCTTAAAAATATCAAATGTAGCGGGAACCAACCACAATACACCATCCCTAGCAATGTTGTAGCAACATTTGCAATATATGGCTGACGTCCTACAAATAATACCCACAAAAATGAACACATAGCGCATATCGTTAATGTAATTGCAACTAAGTCAAATCGTTTAAAATATACAACTGCGGCTAAGATTATTTCGGTAAAATAAATTACTTTTAAGCTTGGATAAAAACCTTTATGATTTAAGATTTGAACATACTCTTTTGATGCAAATGCCAAAATCACGGCAAGCATCAATAAAAGAGCGATTCCGCCTTTCATAATACAGAGCATCACTATGGTACCCATTATAAAACCTGTGAGCATTCTTGTAGCGTTTTTATTCAAACCTAAATCTATCATTATACAGTCATAACCTCTTTTTCTTTAACTTCAACAGCCTTATCGATATTTGCAATATATTTATCTGTTAATTTCTGAATTTTGTCTTGGTTATCTTTTGCGATGTCTTCAGGAAGATTTTCATCTTTTTCGATTTTTTTCAGCTTATCAACCATATCACGGCGGATATTTCTGATCGCAACTTTTGCATCTTCACCTAATTTTTTAACATCTTTTGCAATTTCGCGGCGTCTGTCTTCAGTCAAAGGAGGGAATGGCAAACGAATACAAATACCATCTGAATTTGGGGTTATACCAATTTCAGCTTTGATAATTGCTTTTTCAATATCCTTCATAATAGTTTTGTCATATGGTGTTATAACAAGTGTTGTACCATCTTGTACAGAAACCTGAGACATTTGTCTTAATGGAGTAGGAGCTCCATAATACTCAACTATAACTTTATCCAATATTGCAGGATTCGCACGTCCTGAACGTATTGAACCAAATTCTTTTTGCAACTGAGAAATAGCTTTTTCCATTTTTTCTTCGCCAAATAAAAACATTTCGTCTAAAGCTTCTGACATTTTATACCTCTTTCTAATTTATATATGTTCCTAAATTTTTACCATTAAGAATATCTTTTATACCATCTTCTTTTTTAAAATCAAAGACAACAATTGGAATATTATTTTGTTTACACAAGTCACAGGCTGAAGTATCCATAACCTTTAAACCGTTTTTAATAATATCATCATATTTCATAATATCTAATTTTTTTGCATTCGGGTCTGCTTTAGGGTCAGCTGTATAGACTCCGTCAACTCCATTTTTAGCCATTAGCATTGCCTGAGCATCAATTTCAGAAGCTCTTAAGGCAGCAGCGGTATCTGTGGTAAAAAACGGATTTCCTGTTCCTGCAGCGAATATAACAACTCTGCCTTTTTCAAGGTGTCTAATAGCTCTGTGTCTTATATAAGGTTCTGCAATTTGATTCATTGCAATAGCAGTTTGCACCCTGCAATCTACCCCAATTTGGTTTAATGCACTTTGCAAAGTAATAGCATTCATAACAGTTGCCAACATTCCGACATAATCTCCGGTTGCTCTGTCCAGGCCTATTTTTGTACTGTTTTTCATTCCTCTAAAAATGTTACCGCCCCCGACTACAACTGCAACTTGCGCTCCGAGTTCTACCACTTTTTTAATTTCATTGGCCATCATAGTAACAGGTTCCGGAGCAATACCAAATTGTTGGTCTCCTAATAATGCTTCCCCGCTTATTTTTAACAATATTCTGTTATATTTCAATTTAATACCCTCTTTAACTAAAACTTATACTTCAAAAACATGTTGTTGTAAAGCCATTCTTAACTTCTGTAATATATTTTATTCATTATATTCTTCAATTGATACCGATTCGACGTCATTCAACTCTGAAAACACCTTATTTATTTTTATAATTGGTTTTTTATCAGCAACACCAATTACACATGTAATTTTTGTTATATTACCCTCAGCACTTAACAAACGTTTTTTGAATTCAGAAATATCACTAAATTTAGATATAATAAAGTCTTGTACAGTCTGAGTACTGTCATTTGGACAAATAATATTAACCTTCACCATACGTGTTCTTTTTGTACTTGAAGGAAGAACATTGCGTTCAAAAACTCTAATGATTACAAGAGTTAAAATAGCTAATGCCGTTCCTGCAAAAGCTATATCGTACATGCCTGCACCACATGCCATACCTATACTTGCAGCAATCCATAAAGTTGAAGCAGTCGTCAAACCTAATACCATAGGTCCGTTTCTTAGCACTGTTCCAGCTCCGATAAAACCGATACCTGTAACAACCTGAGCCGCAACCCTGCCAGTATCCCTTATGCCTGTAGCCTGTGTTACTATGACATTATCACCATCTGCAAATGTCGGGAATCCGTATATTGAAATCAAAGTAAATATACACGCACCAAGTGCAACCATAATATGGGTTCTCAAACCTGCATATTTGTTTGTTATCTCTCTTTCCAACCCTATACAAAATCCGAATGCTACGGCAGCAGCCACCCTTATTATATATTCGTAATTTATCAAATCACCTATATGCATTTATTATCCCTCTTTTCATTCCAATAGCTACCTGACTTTACTTTTAGGATCTAAAACATCTCTTATTGTATCACCTATCAAATTAAAAGCCAATACAGATACAAAAATTAAAAATCCCGGAGTTAAAAGCCAAGGGCGATATAATATATTTGTAAATTCTTGCGCTTCTTTAAGCATATTACCCCAACTTGCATCCGGCTGTTGAATACCCAACCCTAAAAAGCTTAACCCTGATTCAGATAAAATATAGGAAGGAACGGATAATGTCATTGCAACAATTACAAAACTAGTTGTTTGAGGCAAAATATGTTTTGTAATTATCCGGAATTTCGAAGCTCCAATGGATTTTGCTGCTAATACATAATCTTCGTTCTTAATAGACAAAACCATTCCTCTGACAACTCTGGCAAATCCGGCCCACCCTATTAAAGCTAATATGATTACTATAAGTAAAAATCGCTGTGTACTTGTCATTCCTGAAGGTAAAATTGAGGCAAGGATAATTAACAGGTAAAAACTTGGAATAGACATAATTCCTTCAGCAAATCGCATCATAATCATATCTACTTTCCCGCCAAAATACCCGGATATTCCCCCATATAAAAGTCCTATAGGAAAAAGTACAAACAATGCCAGAAATCCAATTGTCATTGAAATTCTGCCGCCAAAAAGTAATCTTGAAAAAACATCACGCCCATTGATATCTGTTCCGAGTATAAAGATTCTTCCGTTATTGTCTGTTGTAAACAAGTGCCTGTTCATTTTTATCAGACCTAAAAACTTGTATGGCTGGCCTTTTCCAAAGAATTTTATATAATGCTTTTGACTTCTGTCTAAAGAATATTTTATTTCCAAATTGTCCTGATCAAAATCTCTAACGTAATTGTAGGTATAAGGTTTAGAAAATTTTCCGTTCTCATCAATTGTAAAAACTTTTGATGGTGGGACATATGCCATAGTTCTATCGGAAAAATCCTTTGTATAAGGAGCTATAAAATCAGCAAATAATAAAGCAAAGTAAATTAAACCTAAAACAATTAATGCAATTCTTGCAAATTTATCTTTCCATAATTGACGTAACACCTCTTTTATCATGCCTTACTCCTTATTCTCGGATCAGTCATTATTAAAAGAATATCCGCAATTAAATTACCTAAAATCAACATAATAGCACCCATCATTAAAGATGCCATAACTAAATTTATATCAGATTTCAAAACAGCTTCCAATATCAGTCGCCCTAAACCAGGATACTGAAAAACATATTCTGTTAAAGCCGCACCGGATAATAAACCGGCAAATTCAAAACCTAAAAGAGTTATCATAGGGTTAACAGCATTTCTTAATGCGTGTTTATAAATTACAACTCCTTCAGATAAACCTTTTGCACGTGCAAATTTCACATAATCACTATCCAAGACGTCAAGCATATTTGCTCTCATTTGCCTTTGTAAGCCGGCAAGAGATATTGTGAATAATACCAATACAGGCAAAATCAAATGATGTGTAATATCCCAAAATTTACCCCCAAAGGACATATCTGCAAAGTTTGAGCTTGTTAATCCACCGATAGGAAACCAGCCCGTTTTGACCGCGAACATCAGCATCAAAACAGCAAAGAAAAATGACGGAATAGCCATTCCGATACTTGTTAAAACAGTTAAGACCCTATCGAGCGAGGTTTTCCAGCGTACAGCTGCAATAATTCCCAAAGGAACTCCGACAAGCCATGTCAGTAAAATTACAATTATTGTCAAAAGCAATGTATTTGGTATTCGTTCTGCTAACTTTGTACTTACTTTTTCCCCGCTTGAAGTAACCCCTAAATCTCCTTTAACAAAAGAAATTGCCCATTTCCCATACTGAACAATGATAGGTTTGTCCAACCCAAGTCTTTGAGTTTCTTTTTCAACTGTTTCAGGGGAAACAGAAGGGTTAAGTTTTAATTCTGCCAACGGATCGACAGGTGATAATCTTATTATAAAAAAGCTTACAAATGACACTATTATCAATAGTGGTATTGTTTGAAGTATTCGTTTTATTATGTATTTAATCGTGTCCAATATAAATCTCCTCAATATTATGAGTTAAGCCACCTAATGATGACGGATAAATATTTTTAAATTTATTTCTAATTGCAAAAATCTGAGTCGGTGAATAAATATAAATCATAGGTTTTTGGTTATAAACAATTTCTTGGTATTTGTCGTAATAAACTTTTCTGTCTTCAAATTTTGTAGCTAACGCGCCTTTTTCAAACATTTCATCTAACTGTTTTTCCCAAGGTAAAATTCCTGTTTTACCTTCCTGTGGAGTTCTCATATTAAACATGTGCAAACGTCCGTCTGACATCCAGACGTTTTTGCCGCCATTTGGCTCTAAAGGTGAACCAGTTAAGCCCATAATAACCATATCCCAATCAAATGTTGAAACAAGTTTATTTACAAGGGAATTAAACTCTATTGGCTTAAAATTGACTTTCATACCAAGATCTTCCAAATCTTGTTTTACCATAACTCCGATGGCTTCTCGCTCGGTATTTCCCGCATTAGTATATAAGTCAAATTCTACACGATTCCCGTCTTTATCATATAATCGGCCTTTTTTATCTGTGTAAAAACCTGATTTCTTGAGTAATTTTTTAGATTCATTTAAATTTTTGTCGTATGATTTTAGTTTTTTATTTCGATATATAGAATTTAAACTTTCAGGTGTAAATAAAGGTTCTCCAATACCGTTTGCAATATTCAGAACCATATTTTTTCTGTCAATAGCATAATCTACTGCTTTGCGGAAATTTAAATCATTAAACCATTTTTGCTTTATAGGTTTTACATAATATTTACCTTTTGAATCTTTTCTTGTGTTCAAATTCAAAGATATATACATAGTTCCTGTATCAGGGCCCAAATTATATAATTTATAATCTGAATGATGTTCTAGTGATTTATATCTTGCAACTTTTGAACCTTGTAGCGAAATAATATCAAGCTCCTTCGCTTCAAATTTTAAAACCTGATTATTCAAATCTCCTACAATTAAATAAACCAATCTGTCTAAATACGGTAACTTTTCTTCTTTAGTATTTATTTCGTAATAATTTGGGTTGCGTTCAAATACAACTCTTTGTGCAGGAACATATTCCTTTAATTTAAAGGCTCCTGATGTTACAAAATTTTCAGGTTTGGTTGTTGTCGAAAGAAAACTCTCAAAATATTTTTTACCTTTTTGAACAGCAGGAAGAAATATATGCTTTGGTGCAATTGAAGCAGATAAACTTCTGATAAACGGTGCAAAAGGTTTTGGGACAGAAAATACAACAACATAATCTCCGTATTTTCTGCAAGTAGGTAGTTTCCCTTCAATATATAATGAATCTCTAAGTGAGGTGTCTCCATAACCTCCAAAAATAATGTTATTCCAGGTAAAAACAACATCATCTGCAGTTATAGGCTTGCCATCAGACCACTTTATCCCTTCCCTTAAATAAATTGTATAAGCCTTACCATCCGGTGATATAGAAAAAGCCTTTGCCAGTTTTGGAACAGGCTCTCCGGTAATCGGATCAGAGGATAAAAGCCCGTCATACATAACTCCTGACATAATCGCTGAGGTGTTATCTTTTGCATTAAAAGGATTAAAAGTTTTAGGACCTTCACCTATTGTTGAAGAAATTAAAGTCCCTCCAAAAATACCAACAGGAGCTTGTGATTGAAGGTAATCAATCCCGTTTAAATTAATATTTTTTGGGGTCGGATAGCTTTGAGTTAAAGCTGTTTGCGATGCTTCTTTCTTCGAATTGTTGTCAATCTCTACATCACGCACAATACAAGCCTTGCACAGTAGCGCAATTATAAACAACCAAAATAATAAAACCCAAAAACCTCTCCTTGTCATGATACTAGGATACCATAAAATATGGCAAATGTATCCTCTTATCGGTCAATTTATTTGCAATTATATAAATTCAGCATATATTATGCCTTTTTCATATTTTGTAATTTTTGCTGTTTGTAAAGAGTTATATAAATCTTCTCTGCCTGAAATGATTTGTACCGTCAAATAATTTCTGGTAATTCCTTTTAAATTATTGGAATGCTTGTCTCTGTGCTTTTCTATCAAGACCTCCAGAGTTTTCCCAATATTCCTTTCAATAAACGATTTATACTTCCTTTTTGAAATTTCTTTTATAACCGTTGCGCGTTGTTCTTTTATTTTATCTGAATTTTGATCGGGTAAACTCTCGCCAATAGTACCCTTACGCACAGAATACGGGAAAGTATGAATTTGGGTTAGTCCTGATTTTTCAAGATTTTGACGGGTTATTTCAAAATCTTCATCGGTTTCTCCGGCAAATCCCGCAATTATATCGCTTCCCAAAAATGGATTTTCAAACATTTCATTAATTTTATCGATTTGAGATAAATAAAAATCTGTTTTATAAAATCTGTTCATTGATTTTAAAGTTTTGTCATTAGCAGACTGCAGTGATAAATGAAAATGAGGGCAGAATTTATTGGATTTTTGAAGAAAGTTTAATAACTCATCATTAATTTCAGTTGGGTTCAGTGAACCAAGTCTGTATCTTTGAATTTTTGTGTCACTTTCTATTGCTTTAACCAAATCTAATAGAGTTTTACCTATATCTTTTCCCCATTGGCCAATATGAATACCTGTTAAAATAACCTCTTTAAATCCTGAATTTGCAAAATCGTTTATCTGTTTAATTATAAATTCAAGACTTGCACTTCTGCTTTTTCCCCTGGCTTTCCAGATAATGCAGTATGTGCAACGGTTGTCACAACCATCCTGTATTTTTAGGCTCGCTCTTGTTTTTGACGTATCAAAAAGTTCAATTTCTGTAAATTTGTCTAATGTCATTACATCTTTTGCAACAAAATTGCTATCGTTACTTATATAGTCAAAAAGGCGTAATTTCTCGTCATTTCCTATTACATAATCGATGAAATCATTATTCAAAAGTCTTTCTTTTTCAATTTGAGCGATACAACCCGTTATAATTGTTTTTACATCTTTATTTTTATTTTTTGCAGCTCTCAAAAGATAAAAAGCTTCATTATCGCTTTTATGCGTTACAGAGCAGGAATTTAAAATATAATAATCTGCATCTTCTATCTTTGAAACTTCCTGCATATTATTTAAAATCAAATTTTCTTTTATAATGGAGGTCTCAAACTGGTTGGATTTGCACCCCATGGTATGTATGTAAAATCTGCTCATAGTCCGATAATATCGGAAACATGGGGAATTGTAAATATTTGTGTATTTATATAATTAAAATGGCAAAAAATTTTACATTCGACCTTTATATATGTATAATTAAAGTGTGAAAGTTGAGGTGTGCATGCAAGTTAATTCAATCAATTCGGTATCTTTTAAAGGGAGCCCATTTGAAGAGCGTTTCGCAAATTTAAGCGACAAAGATCTTAAAGAAATTGCATATAACAAGGCTTCTAAACAAACGAATGATAAGAAGCACAGAAGAATTGACAATGCTATATTTTATTCTTTACCTTTGGCTGCCGGTGCTGCGACATTAGCTGATAAAATCGCCGTTCAAGGAATTAAGGCTGACCGTATTAGAGGCTTCAAAGCCTTAAAAGCATTGGGAACAACGGCGTCATGGGGTGCAACACTTGCAGGTTTCTCTGCGGTTTGGGGCGCTAAAAATTTAGTTGAAAAACACAGCAAAACAGCAAGAGATTTTTCAGAAAAACATCCGCTCATTTCTACGATTGGAACATTCGTTGGTGGTATAGCTGCAATGGTAGGAATTAATAACGGTTTTGCAAAATTGGCAGAGAAGCAGGCTGCAAAAGGATTTTCATACGGTTCGTTGAAGATTTTAGCAAAAGCAAAGAATGTATTAAATAATAGTAAGGTTCTAAATAAAGCAGTAGAGATACTTGCCAAAACTCCATCATCTATAAAAACAGCTGGCAAGGGAGCGTTAGCTTTTGCTCCTGTTATATTTATTGCAACAAGCCTTATTCACCAAATAAATCATGACAGTGTTAAGGCTAAACAATTTGCAAAAAATTACAATGATTTAAAAATTGCACAAGAAATGATTCGTCAAGACTTGATTAAAGAAGCTGTTGAAGAAGAAGTTTATTAAGGTTATTAAAATTGCATAAACAAAAAGAGTAATGATTTATTTCATTGCTCTTTTTGTTTTATAATAGTCTTATGAAGGTATTTATTATTGGGAAAGGAATAATGCTTGCAAATATTATACTTGGCGCTCAGGAGGCCGGGGCTAAAATTTGCGGGGTATTACGATATGAACAAACTACAATGTCTAAAATCAGACTTTTTTTCAGAGATTTTTTTAAACCTGCTCCGGAAGTCACACTCCTAAAAGAAAGCAAAATACCTGAATACAGATTTAAGTCAGTAAACAGCAAAGAATTCAGAAACTTACTAATTAAATTAAACGTTGATTTGTTAATTGTCGGAACATGGAAAGAAAAAATAACCCCTGAGACATACAAAGTACCTACGATCGCAACAATTAATATTCATCCGTCACTTTTACCAAAATACAGAGGGCCAAACCCTTATATGCAAACTATTTTACACGGGGAAAAATTCTCTGGTGTAACAATTCATCTTGTAAATGAACGTTATGACGCTGGAGAAATACTTAGACAAGAGAGAGTACCAATATATGAAACAGATACCTCAAAAGAACTAAGAGAGAGAACTGTTATTACCGCCCGAACAACACTTACAGAATTACTTAACGACATGAATTACAAAATCATTGCCCCCATAAATCAAGATGAGAGATATGCTTCGTATTACCCTCACATTTCAGGTGAAGAACGCATGCTTGATTTTAAAAATCAAACTTCAGATGAAATCTCCAGAACTATAAGAGCACTCCATCCTTTTTTACCAACCTATATTACATATAATAATAAGTTTTATATAGTAAATCCATATAATTTTCAAGTTGTTGACACTGTATGCGGACAACCGGCTGAGATTATCTCAAAAACGAAATCTTCATTAACTATTGTATGCAAAGACAAAAAAGCCATTAACTTTCAAGACATCAAACTTTACAGAAATAATATTTTGAAAAAATTTATCAAAAATATTTTTTAAAATTATTTGCTAAACTCTGTGCTTATCCAAAAGAACCATTAAAATAGAAATATCAGCAGGTTTGATTCCCCCAATACGAGAAGCCTGAGCCAAATCTTTAGGTCTGATTTTTGATAGTTTATCCTTTGTTTCGGAAGAAATATGTTCGATTTTGGAATAATCAATATCTTCAGGAATTTTGAATTTTTCAAGTTTTGAAGCCTGAGATATTTGCTCTTCCTGACGTTTCAAATAGCCTTCATATTTTATAATAACTTCAATTTGTTCGTAGACATCTCTTGGAACTTGCAATGTGGCAGTATTTTTATCAAGTTCACAAATGATTTTATAATCTATATTTGGACGTTTTAAAAGTTCCGAGGCTCTCATACCACGATCTATATGCTCTCCATATTTAGCAAGTATTGATTTTGTTTCATCGTTTGCAGGAATTTTTACATTTTCAAGACGCTGTGATTCTTCTTTTATTAATCTTTGTTTTTCTTCAAATCTGAAATATTGAGCATCATCAATCAGTCCTAATTTATGCCCAATAGGTGTTAAGCGTTCATCAGCATTATCCTGCCTTAAAAGTAGCCTGTACTCTGAGCGAGATGTCAGCATTCTATACGGATCCTGAATATCTTTTGTTACCAAGTCATCAATTAATGTTCCGGTATAAGAAGAACTTCTTGATAATTCCAGCATTTCAGAGCCGTTTATATAATTAAACGCATTTATACCCGCAATTAAACCTTGAGCAGCTGCTTCTTCGTAACCGCTTGTTCCGTTGATTTGACCACCAAAAAATAAGCCTTTGATTTTTTTAGACATTAAAGAATGAGTAGTTTGTATTGCAGGAACATAATCATATTCAACGGCATAAGCAGGTTTTATCATATGACATTTTTCTAACCCCGGAAGAGTTCTTAACATTCTGATCTGAACATCAATTGGCAAACTTGTAGAAAAACCCTGAATATATGTTTCATAAGTACCAAGTCCCTCAGGCTCAATAAATATGTGATGAGAAGGATTTGATGCAAATCTGACAACTTTATCTTCAATTGAAGGGCAATAACGAGGGCCTACGCCATGTATCAAACCTTGATACATAGGAGATTTGTCAAGATTTTCTTTAATGATTTTGTGTGTTTCTTCATTTGTTTTTGTCAAATAGCATGGATATGTTTTTCTAATCGGACGATTTGGTTTAAATGAGAAAAAGTTTAATTCTTCATCTCCCGGCTGAATAATCATTTTCGAATAATCAATCGTTCTTTTATCTACCCTTGCAGGAGTTCCTGTTTTGAGTTTTTTTGTTTCAATACCAAGCCTGTGCAATGCATCTGACAAACCTATTGCAGCTTTTTCACCCAAACGTCCTGCGCTGTATGAACGTAATCCGACAAAAATTTTGCCTTCTAATGATGTGCCTGTTGTTAAGACAACTGCTCTTGATGAATATTCCGTTCCATATTCATCAATTGCACCAACAATTTCATCATTTTCAACTTTTAAATCAACTACACAACATTGTTTTATAAAAATATTATCATTACATTCCAAGAGATTTCGCATATATCTTGAATATTCTGCTTTATCTGACTGAGCTCGCAAAGCGCGTACGGCCGGTCCTTTTGAAGAATTTAAAACCTTCATTTGCAAATAAGTAGCATCAGTAACCTCTCCCATAACTCCGCCTAAGGCGTCAATTTCTCTTACCAAAGTTGATTTTGCAGGACCTCCGACAGCAGGATTACACGGTTGCAGGGCAATATTTTCAACATTTAAAGTAGTAAGCAAAACTTTTAATCCTAAACGTGCACAAGCCATTACTGCTTCACACCCTGCATGCCCGCCGCCAACTACTATTACGTCAAACTTATTATCCAGATATCCTGTAAACATATAAATATTATAATCTAAACATAATATTTGACAGCACATGACATACACTTAATAAATTAAGCGTAACTTAAACACTAAAAACAAATCGTAATCCTACACCTTCAAACTTTTATTGCCAATTTTCAAACTATCCTTCAGCGGTCAATTCTTCCCATATGCTTGGGATTACAATAAGTGCGGTATAAACTATAAAACCGAATAGTATTAAGTTAATAGCCATGATAACCTCCTTTGGTTATTCAACTTTTGAGATTCTTCGCATTCCGTCATCCTGAGGGCATCAGCCCGAAGAATCTCATTTAATGCTCAGAATGACACAAGACCATCCATTCATATTAATCCCAAATTTTAAAGAAAAATAACATTTATAATATAAAAAGTTGAATATGCCTCTAAGACTATATAAAATAAAATTATGACAATAGTAAATGAGAAGGAATTTAAACTATTATTTTCAGAATTATGTTGTTCGAAATGCAGAAATGATTTTACAACAGAATCTTTAGAAATTATGGAACAACAAAATGGTATATTGATTTGCAGATTATCCTGTAAAAAATGCGGAGCAGATTTTGGAGATATTGTTTTAAAATACAATCAAAATACCAAAATGCATACCCCCCTTGAAGTAATTGAAGGCCCTCCGCCGATTTCTACTGATGACGTTCTTAACGCACATGAATTCATCAAAAAAAATTTATAAAATAACTTTACATTCAGGTAATTAATTATGTTCTTATGTTTTATGAATTTGTAAATAATATATGAAAGGATAAATATGATTAAAATTGCTGTTCCGCATTCATGCAAATTAAAATCTGACGGATATCAAGATTTCCGACCAAAAGCAAAACCTAAACAACTAATCTTTGCAACTGCAGGAGGATCTCTTACTCCTCCTAATGGTCCGGATAAAAATCCTTCGATTTACAATAGGATTCTATCAGATAAGGTACTAAAAAAATTTAAAGCAATGAATAATGATATTGATACATTTACCCGCAGAGGATTTAATATGATGAAAAAATTTAAATAATAAAAAGCGATGCTACGCATCGCTTTTTATTATTTTTATGTATTGATTATTTGTTTGTTTGAACCGTACTTTTTATATGAAGTTCTCTCAATTGCTGAATTGAAGCTTCCCCTGGAGCACCTGACATAAGACATTTAGCGCCGGCATTCTTAGGGAATGCAATTACATCTCTAATAGAGTCTGTTCTTGCTAATAATGCGACTAACCTGTCTAAACCGATTGCCAAACCGGCATGAGGAGGAGTACCGTATTGCAACGCATTTACCATAAATCCGAATTTTTCTTCAGCTTCTTCTTGTGTTAAACCTAAAGCCTTGAAGATTTCTTGTTGAACTTCAGATGAGTGAATACGAACTGAACCGCCACCCAATTCTGTTCCGTTATAAACTATATCGTAAGCGATAGATTTAACATTACCCAAATCTCCTGATTTTAATTTATCAAGATCTTCAAGATTTGGAGAAGTAAACGGATGGTGCATTGCCATAAATCTGCCTTCTTCATCACTCCATTCAAACATTGGAAAATCAACAACCCAAAGTAATGCGTGTTTTGATTCATCAATCAGGTTGAGCATTTTACCAAAATGTAATCTTAATCTTCCCATAATGTCATAAACCAATTTTGGTTTATCAGCTAAGAAGAAAATTATATCGCCTGCTTGAGCACCGGCTCTTTCTTGAATTGCTTTAGCCTGTTCATCTGTTACGAATTTCAATACAGGAGATTTTGGAGTTCCGTCTTCTTGATAAATAATATTTGCAAGAGCCTTAGCTCCAAATGAAACAGCGATTTTTGTAATATCGTCAATTTCTTTTCTTGAGAATTTAGCTCCGCCGGGGATTCTGATACCACGAACAATTCCGCCTTGTTGTAATGTGTTTTTAACAATTTGGAAATCTGATTGCATAATGATGTCGCCTATATCAAACAATTCCAAGCCAAATCTTGTATCAGGTTTATCTGAGCCAAATCTGTCCATAGCTTCCTGCCAGGTTATTTGAGTAAATGGAGGTTTAACCTCAACTCCGGCAGCTTTAAATGCATCTACAATCAAGCCTTCAACAACTTTTATAACATCTTTTTGTTCAACAAAAGACATTTCTATATCAACCTGAGTAAATTCCGGTTGTCTGTCAGCTCTTAAATCTTCATCTCTGAAACATTTTGCGATTTGGTAATATCTTTCAATACCCCCAACCATCAAAAGTTGTTTAAAGATTTGTGGAGATTGAGGCAACGCAAAGAATTTACCTTCCTGAACTCTTGAAGGCACCAAATAATCTCTTGCCCCTTCCGGAGTTGTTTTAATTAATATTGGGGTTTCGACTTCCAAAAAGTCTAAATTGTTCATATAATTTCTGATAGCCTGAACAATGTTATGACGCAAAACTAATTTTGAAAGCATTGATTCACGTCTTAAATCTAAATATCTGTATTTTAAACGAATATCTTCAGAAACATTTTCATCATCTAAAACAAAAGGTAATGTTTTGGATTCAGAAAGAATTTCCACCGAATCCGGATACATTTCAACTTGTCCCGTAGGGTATTTCTCGTTATATGTTTCTTCCGGACGTCTTGTAACTTTACCTGAAACTTTTATAACATACTCAGATCTAACTTTTCCAAACACTTCATGAACAGACGGATTAATCTGAGGATTAGCTACCAATTGGAAGAAACCGCTTCTGTCACGAAGTTCTATAAATAAAATACCACCCAAATCTCTGACAGTTGATACCCATCCGGAAAGAGTAACTGTCTGATCAATATTGTTTAAATTTAATTTGCCACATTCATGGTCTTTGTAATTTGTTTCAATCATCTCTTAAGTTTCCTTTTTCTGTCATCCTGAACTTGTTTCAGGATCTAACATTTTTATTACTACAATAAACAGATTCTGAAATAAATTCAGAATGACGTATATATAATAACATGAACAAAATAATCATAGACAAAAATATTTATTTTTGGTAATTTTTCTTTATGATTACATTTGACAGTTTAATGCTGCAGGCTTTTGTCAGCGAAGAAAAAAACTTCATTCAGGGTGCAAGAATAAATAAAATTCAGCAACCGACAAGACGTGAAATTATTTTCACTTTACGCAATAACGGAAAAAGCAGACAATTATATATAAATATTTACCCTCAATTTTATCATATATGTTTTATGTCTGATGAAAATTATAAAAAACGTCAAATTCAAAACCCTTTAAAACCTCCGATGTTTTGTATGCTGTTAAGAAAATATTTAAACAATTCAAGAATTGCAAGAATTGAACAACCTCAAAACGAAAGAATTTTAGAATTATATTTTGAAACATACAATGAATTAGGGGATAAAATATATCTATGCCTTGCAATTGAACTTATGGGAAAACACTCAAATGTAATTTTGTATAATACAGATACAAATATAATTTTAGGCTGTGCTCATAACGTTGGAGCAGACAAAAGTCAGGTAAGAGAAGTTTACGGACAAATTCCTTATACTTATCCTCCAATAGCTAAAGTAAACAATTTTTTAAACGAAAGATATGCTTTTTTGTTTTCTTTCCAAAATAATCTTTATCCCCAAGGAGAAGTTAATTCGATAATAGATAATTATTATGCTCTTCAGATAGAGAAAAATATATTCAAATCCCTTAAATCAAGATACCAAACAGAAATAAACACGCATCTTAATAAAGTTACAAAATCACTTAAAGAAATGGAATATCAGGTATTAAAAAATAACGAAGGGGATAAATACAGACTTTGGGGTGATTTAATAATGGCGAATTTATATAATTTGCATGATTATTCTTCTGAAGTTGAGGTTTTTAATTATGAAAATAATTGCAAGACCAAAATCAAATTAAAAAAAGAAAAAACATTAAAAGAAAACGCAAATATTTTTTATAAAAAATATAACAAATCAAAAACCGCAAACACAAAACTTGAAGAATTGATTGAATTTCAAAAACAACAAAAACAGTACTTTGAACAAATTTTATACTCATTAAAAATTTCAAAAAATATATATGACCTGAAAGAAATTGAGCAAGAAATTCCAAGTTCGCTATCAATTAATAATGAGTCAAAAAAACATTCTAATATCTGCGAGAAAATAATGTATATTGAGTTGGCAGATCAAACCAGAATATACATAGGTAAAAATAATAAACAAAATGATTATATAGTTTCAAAACTGGCAGATGAAGACGATTTATGGTTTCATACAAAAGACTGCGCCGGCTCCCATGTTTTGCTAAAGACTCAAAAATTGTCAGATGAATTAATCTTGAGATGTGCAAAACTTGCCAAAGAAAATTCCCAGGGAGCAGATTCCTCAAAAATCGGTGTTATTTATACCAGACGCAAATACCTTCGCAAACCGCCAAAGGCTAATTTAGGCTACGTTACCTACAGAAACGAAAAAGAAATTGTTATTGATTAGGGGGAAATGCATATTTATGTTATTATACTTGCATCAATAAAAGGAACGTTTTATGCCGCACTTTTTTATAAATTCAAATCAGATAGAAAACAAAAAAATTACAATTAGTGATAAAGAAAATTATTTTCACATCGCAAGATCCTTACGTGCAAGAGTTGGCGAGAATCTTTTACTTATTGATAAAAAACAAATACAATACGAAACTGCTATTGAAAGCATTACAAATAGCGAAATCACTGTAAAAATTAATAAGTCTTATCCAAGCAAAAGATTTCTTGATTTTGAGCTTTATCTTGCACAAAGTCCTTTAAGAAGTGATTCTCAAAATATTCTGATAGAAAAAGCAACAGAACTTGGAGTATACGGAATTTACCCTATAAAAACTGATAATTGTGCTCTGAATAATGAAATAATTGATAAAAAAATTGATAAGTGGCAAAAGATAATGTACGAAGCATCAAAACAATGCGAAAGAGCCTTCATTCCAAAATGCTTTGAAAGAACAACAATAGAAAAACTGTTACAACAAGAACATTTTGACAAAGTTTATGCATTCTGTGAAAGAATTGCAAACAAAACAATTAGAGATTCTTTTAAAGAAAATCCTGTTAAAAAAGGCGAAAAGGTTCTTGTAATTATAGGTCCTGAAGGCGGTTTTTCTCAAAGGGAATTTGACTTTTTTGAAAAGCAAAAATTAGAAATGCTGACACTGGGAAACCTTATTCTCAAAGCTGAAACTGCAACAACCGTTGCCTTAGGAAATGTTATTTATGAATACACAAATTATAAAAAATAAAATTCAAAATGATGAAATTCTAAATAATATCGCAAGTTTTTTTGACAATGAAATTTATCTTGTCGGAGGTGCGGTTCGGGATATTTTGCAAGGAAAAGATATTCTTGACAGAGATTTAATTGTAACAGACGAAGATGCCGGTAGTTTTTCAAAAAAAGTTGCAGATTTTTTGGATGGAAAATTTATTCCTTTGGATGTTGAAAATAAAATATACCGCATAGTTTTAAAAGACAAAATTAACTATCTAGATGTAACAAATCCAATTAATAATTCATTAAAAGAAGATATTGAACGTAGAGACCTTACAATTAATGCAATATTGGCTGATATCCGAAGTGGAGAAGTTATTGATTTGACAAGAGGCTTAGAAGACTTTGAGAATAAAATTTTAAACGGAATAAGAGAAGAAAATTTTACAGATGATCCATTGCGACTTTTAAGGATTTTCAGATTTCACTCTGTTTTGGGTTTTGAGATATCCGAAGAACTTATGAATATCTCAAAAAAATATGCAGAATTAATCCAAAAACCTGCAAAAGAAAGGATTGAATATGAACTTATGAAACTATTTAACGGAGAATTTGCGCATTCTGCTTTATTGAAAATGGATAAAGCCGGACTGTTAGAATATATTTTCCCGTTTGTAAGAGAACTTAAACAAGTTCCGCCTAATGCACATCACCATTTGGATCTATTCTGTCATAGCATAGAAACTGTCAAACAAATTGGGATTTTATATAAAAATTCTCCAGACAAAGTAAAAGAGCATCTTGATAAAATTGATTTCGGAGGTTTTTCAAGACTTGCACATTTAAAACTTGCAGCTTTTATGCATGATATAGGTAAATTTTCCTGCTGGGTAATTGAAGAAAACACAGGCAGACACAGGTTTATCAAGCATGATGAAGCCGGAGCAAAAATGGCTCCTGAAATACTAAAAAAACTTGCTTTTTCTAATAAACAAATTGACTATATCAAAACAATTATAAAGCATCATATGTATGCTACAGCAGTTGTGTGTTCTCCTGAATTAAACGACAAAGTGATGATGAGGTTCGTAAGAAAAGCTCAGGATAACGCTATTGATATGATTGAAATAGCAAAAGCCGACAGATTATCAGCATTAGGCCCTGAAATAACACCGGAAATAGTTGAAGAAAATATAGACCTGCTTTGCAGGTTAGAAAATTTTTATATTGAAACTTTGGAAACTCTGAAACCGTTGCCAAAATTGCTTGACGGTAATGATATTATGAAATTATTTAATCTTGCACCGTCTCCGGAATTAGGAAAGATTTTAAAAGGTTTGCATGAAGCACAAATTAACGGAGATGTTCAGACAAAAGACGAGGCAATAAATTATATAAAACAACTGCTAAATTAAGATTTTGTAAAATAGGATATATTAATAATTTTTTGATAGTATAATCAAAACGAGAGGTTTAATTATATGCAAAATGTATTAGATAGAAAATCAATAAAAAATATAGATTTTAACTGCGACTTGGCACAAAGTTTCGGAGTCTACAGAAATAATTCAGAATATAATCTGCTTGATTATGTCAGTTCTGTTAATATTTCTTGCGGTTTCCATGCCGGAGATCCTGTGACAATAAAAGAAGCTCTTTTGGCTGCTAAAGAAAAGAATATTGTTGTGGGTGCCCATATCGGTTACGAAGATATTTCAGGCTTTGGTTACAGACAAATGGATATGGACAATGATGAATTAGAAGCAATTGTAATGTATCAAGTCGGAGCACTAATGACATTTGCGAAAGCTTATAACATGGAAATAGAACATGTCAGACCGCATGGTGCAATGTACCGTAAAGCTATGGAAGATCTTGAAACCTCAAGAACAATAGCAAGAGCAATTAAAAAATGTTCAAATTGGCTTGTATATTATGGCGCAACAGGTCAAAATCTTACACAGGTCGGTGAAGAGGAAAATATTCAGGTTGCACACGAAGTCCATTTGGAAAAAATTTATGATGAATCAGGTAACATAATTTTCAATGCAAAAGATTTAGAAAATACGAATATCTCAATTCAAAGATTAAAAGATCTGCTTCAAAATTCACAGGTGGCTAATAACATTGGAGGAAAAACTATAGTAGAAGCTGATACAATTCACTTCTCCAATAAGTTACCAAACGCACAGGAATTAATTATTCAGACCAAAAATATAATTACACCGTTACCTTATAATTATAAAAATGCAATGAAATCAGGCTGGGTTGAATAGAACATAAAGGAACTGTATGAATAAGATAAAAATACCAAAACAGATAGGTTGGTTAATTCCGGGATTACAAGTAAAAAGATGGTTTGCAATGATTTTAATGGGTGCAATTCTTATAACCATCGGAATACTTATACTCTTTGATATAAAACCAATATTCTATACAATGCAGTTTATAAGTAAAATTGCAACCAAAATATCTACAGAATGGCTTGCTTTCGGTATTGTCATGTTTGGTGCGGCATTTTTCTTTAAAGGTTGGAAAATGACGAATCTTACAATGTTAGATTTACCTGATGACAGAAACAGCGACATCTTGTTAGAAAACTTATACCGCAGAAGAAAACTTAGCAGAGGGCCAAGAGTTGTTGCTGTAGGTGGTGGAACTGGCTTATCTATGTTGTTAAGCGGAATAAAGAATATTACAAACAACATCACCGCTGTTGTCAGCGTAGGAGATGACGGTGGCAGCTCCGGCAGATTAAGAGAATCTTTAGGGATTCTTCCCCCGGGAGATATCAGGCACTGTATGACGGCGCTTGCGGATGACGAAGATTTGGTTACAAAACTTTTTAAATTTCGTTTTGATAATGGCGAAGGTTTAGAAGGCCACAGTTTTGGGAATTTATTTCTTACCGCAATGTGTGAAATTACAGGTGATATGGCATCCGCGGTTAAAGCGAGCGCTAACGTAATTTCAATGCGTGGCAGAGTTTTACCGGCAACTCTTGATGATATGAAATTAGCCGCAAAAATGAAAGACGGCCGAATTATACACGGAGAATCTAACATTCCTGAAGCCGGCGGAGAAATTGAAACATTATTTTCAGAACCTCATGATTGTAAAGCAATGCCTGAAGTTATAGAAGCAATAAGAAATGCAGAGTTGATTATTCTTGGGCCAGGGAGTCTTTACACAAGTGTAATCCCGAATTTGCTAATTAAGGAAATATCTGAAGAAATCGCAAAATCAAAAGCTAAAAAAATATATGTCTGCAATATTATGACTCAACCCGGAGAAACAGACGAATACACCGCATCTGATCACATCAAGGCTCTTTTGAAACATTCCGGACAAAGTAATCTTGTAGATGCTGTTTTAGTTAATGATTATTTGCCGGATAATCTTGCAGATAAATACAAAGAACAAGGTTCGTACCCTATTAAACTCGATATTGAGGAAATAAAAAAACTTGGAATCAAAGTTTTTGCAAAAAATTTGATTAAATCAAACAAAGAGGGTTTAATCCGCCATAGTTCTCAAAAAGTTGCAAGAGCTGTGTATTACTGGTTTAGAAAAGAGCAAAAAAATGATCAATAAGGTTTCCGTAAGAACATTAAAAAAAATAAAGGACAACAACGAAAAGTTTTCAATGCTGACAGCATATGATTACTCTACTGCAAAATATCTGGATGCTGCAGGAATAGATGTTGTTTTAATTGGGGATAGTCTCGCAATGACAGCATTGGGTTATGAAAGCACCAATTGTATAGGAATTGATGAAATGACTATTTTTACCCGCGCAGTTGCAAAAGGCGTTCAAAGAGCAATGGTTGTAACGGATATGCCATTTATGAGTTATACAGTAGATATCCCTTCTGCGCTGACAAACATTGGCAATATGGTGAAAAACGGAGCAAATGCCGTTAAACTCGAGGGTTGTAATGATTATATTGCAAAACTAATTGAATGCACAATTAATATGGGAGTTCCGGTTATGGGGCATATAGGATTTACACCGCAATCTCAAAATGTTATCGGGGGACATATAATTCAAGGCAAAACAGAAGAAGCAGCGGAAATACTTTTAAAACAAGCAAAAAGGCTTGAGAAGGCAGGAGCATTTTCTATTGTACTTGAGATGGTCCCTGAAAATGTTGCAAGAGTCATCACACAAGAAATCAGTATACCAACTATATCTTGCGGAGCCGGAAGGTATTGTGACGGTTTTGTAATGGTATGTGATGATTTGTTTGGCAAGTTCGACTCTTTTACTCCAAAGTTTGCACGCAAATACGGGGATATGAAAACACTTATTACAGAAAGTGCACAAAGATACATACAAGATATAAAAAATGGGGATTATCCAAACGAAAACGAGGTATATTAAAATGTTGATAAAAACAATTAGTGAAGTAAGAGCACAAATTAAAGAATGGAAAAAAGAAGGTTTTATCGTAGGTCTTGTTCCTACAATGGGGGCGCTTCACGAGGGTCATATGAGTTTAATAAAAAAGGCTCTGTCATCTTGCGATAAAGTTGTTGTTTCGGATTTTGTCAATCCTATACAATTTTGCCCCGGTGAGGATTTGGATAAATACCCAAGAACTCTGGATGAAGATGTCAAACTTTGTGAATCAAATGGAGTTGATATTGTTTTTTCTCCTAGTCCTGAAGAAATGTATGGAAACGAAACTCCAAAAACCAATGATTTTTTAACATATGTAGTACCTCCGTTTTTTTATGTAAACAAACTCTGCGGGAAATCAAGAGTAGGACACTTTGATGGAGTTTGCACCGTGGTAAATAAATTGTTTAACATTGTACAACCGGATTACGCGTTTTTTGGAGAAAAAGATGCTCAGCAATTAATAATAATAAAAAAGATGGTGAAAGACCTGAATATTCCGGTAGAAATAGTTTCTTGTCCTATAATAAGGGAAAAATCAGGTTTGGCTTTAAGTTCAAGAAACAAATATCTTTCTGATGAGGATAAAAAAGAAGCACTTGTTCTCAGTAAAATTTTAAATAACATCAAAACCTGCTATCAAAATGGTGTAACTGATGTTAAATCGTTAAAAGAAACAGCATTCAATTATTTAAATGATAAACACGAGTTAGAATATCTTGAATTCGCAGATGCTGACAATTTAGAAGAAAAACAGCAAGCGGATAATAATACAAGGGTCTTTATTGCCTGCAAAGTTGGAGGTGTAAGATTGATTGATAATATCCTTCTTAACCAATAATAAAAATATATACATTTTTTGAATGAAAAACATCACATTTAAATTTAAACTTTAAATATGATGTTTTTATTTTAGCAATACTGCTTTAAGATGAGATGCAAAAATTAATACACCATGCGGCGAAATCATGGTGTAGAGCATGGTTTAGAGAAAATCTAAATCCATCGGTTTAGATAAGTTCTTAAATCTTTATTTTTAAATTAATCAGCCGCTACATGGATTTAAACAAAAAAAAAATTTATTAGTATGTATAGTGTAGAAAACAAATTATACATATGGGGGAAATAATAATGAGAGACTTTACAAAAAAACTGAGAGTTTTATTAATTGATGACAATGCAAATCACTTGAGAGGGATAAAAGAATTGATCACCCTTGAGAGCAGTTACAATGTTGTTGGCGCAACAAGAAGTGCAAATTTGGGAATTAATTTAATCAAAAAATACCATCCTGATATCGTCTTGATGGATATTAATATGCCGGAAAAAGATGGGCTACAAACTCTTCAAACTATTAATAAGTTAGGTCTTTCAACAAAAGTTGTTATATTAAGTGGTTACGATGATTCTGATTTAATATATAGAGCAATGAAACTTGGAGCAAAAGGTTATGTATTAAAAACTATGGCCTCTTCAAAACTTATTGACGCTGTCGAGGCCGTTTCAGAGGGTAAAATCTTTTTACCATCGATATTATCAACAAGGTTCTTCGAATATTTCCAAAATTGCGCAAAAGAAAATTCTGCATCATCATCAGAAGAAAATTTACTCTCAACTTTAACTATTAGAGAAAACGAAGTATTAGAATTATTAACACAAGGGATTAACTACAAGAGTATTGCAGGAAAACTAATTATTTCAGAAACTACAGTTAAAACCCACGTTAATAATATTTTCCAAAAATTACAGGTTAATGACAGAACAAACGCAGTATTATATGCTTTAAGTCATGGATTTAAAGTGAATACTTCAGCAAAATCAGAAGCTATTGCTACGGCAGCATAATAGACTGACACTTCAATTTTTAGGTTCTGTAAATTTTGCAGAACCTTTTATTTTACCCAAAGAGAGAAAAAATGACTAATATAGAAACTTTTAAGCAAGAATATCAAACTCAAATAAGATGCATTTCACACGAGATAAGAAATCACCTTTCTATCTGTGATATGTACTCACAAATAATTAAGCGTAATCTCGAAAAGGATGGAATAAAAAACGAATCCGTAGAAAATGCCCTGGAATGCATTCAAAAATCAATTCAAATAATAAATGCAAATTTGCTTGAATTAAAATCAACAGATCAAACAAAACCTCAAATATATGATTTTGAAAAAGAGATAATCAAAGGTGCAGAACTGTCAAAAGCATACGTTTTTGACAAAGATATAAAATTTGAAGTATTTGTTAAAAATACAGCATCAATTTTTATGGATGAGAATAAATTACTTGCATCTATGGTAAATATTATCAAAAATGGAATTGAATCTATAGAAGTAAAAGGCAAAATCTCAATACTTGCAGAAATTAAAAATGACACAGGAATAATAAAAATTTCAAATAACGGGAAGCCGATTCCTCAAAGTAAACAAGAAACAATATTTGAATGTGGCTATACAGACAAGAAAAACGGTTGCGGATTGGGTTTACATATATGTAAACAGTATTTGGAAAGTCAAAATTCAGAAATCAGATTAATTCGTTCTACGAAAAGTGAAACCCTATTTGAAATCAGAATTCCAATTTACAAAGATTAATCAACTTTGCCCCTTAATTGGCCGCAGGCTGCATCAATATCAGCTCCGCGTTCAAGACGAACAGTAACTTTTTTGCCGGAATGTTCCATTAAATATTTGAATTTCATTATTGAATTATTTGAAGGTCGCTGATAATCATTTTTTTCTGTCGGGTTGTAAGGAATAAGGTTTATATTGCACTTGACATCTTTTAAATATATGGCTAATTGCTTTGCACATTCTGCGGTATCATTCAAATTCTTTATCAATAAATATTCTATTGTAATACGTCTTCCTGTTTTGTCTACATAATATTTTAAAGCTTTTTTAAGTTCGTCCATAGGATATTTTTCTTCAATCATCATTAGTTTTGAACGAATTTCATGATTTGGGGCATGAAGAGATAGCGCTAATGTAGATTGCATATCCAAATCAGCGAGTGCTCTGATTTTAGGAATAATTCCCGATGTCGACACTGTTAAACGCCTTGCCCCTATCTGGAAATCTTCATTAAAAATTTGCATAGCCTTGAGGACATTATCAAGGTTTAATAATGGTTCACCCTGCCCCATAAATACAATATTTGTAACTTTTAAACCCGTATCTCGCTGAATCGTTAAAACTTGTTCTACAATTTCTTTATAAGTAAGATTGCGTATAAAACCTCTTTTTCCTGTTGCGCAAAAAGAACAATTGACTGCACAACCAACCTGAGAACTTACACATGCAGTTAGATTTGCACGGTTATCAAATCTCATCAAAACAGTTTCGACACATTCACCATCAGGATATTCAAGTAAGTATTTTATAGTTCCGTCAGCACTTTCCTGTTTGACTTTTATCTTTATTTCCGAAACCTTTGCAACCTTATTTAGTTCATCACGAAACTTTTTTGAAAGATCAGTCATTTCATCTATTGAGCTGACAGATTTTAAGTAAATCCAGTTATGAATTTGACGTGCACGAAATTTAGACGCCCCCAACTGAGAAGTCACACTTTCTATTTCTTCTAAATTCAAACCAGATAAAACATGCATACTAGACATGTCTTTCTACAGGGTTTAGTATTAAATCCGCAATTCTGTCAGAGCCAATAAAATCTCTTGAAGACATAATTTTTGCCGCGGTTTTGTAGTCATATGGAACAAATCTGTGCTTTATCTCAAAATCACCCTGTTCAAAATCTGCAACTACATAACATGCTAAAGGTTTTTCTGTCATAGGGCGCCCAACGCTGCCAACATTTACAACTGTTTGCCCTGAACTAGTTTGATACCCGCAAGGGATATGTGTATGACCACAAAAAATAAGTTTTTCTGTGGTACCGGCAATAATTTCTTCAATTTCTTCTAATGGCATAGCCGGGAGAATATCCTCGTTATTTGCTCTTGGAGAACCATGAACTAATAACACAGGACATCCTTCTACATCTAATGACAATTGTGGTGACAAGTTCGCCAGATAAGCTTTATATTCTTCACTTAAAAGATTTGCATCAGCCAAGGCTGCGTTTGCCATAACCGGATATTGAGCCTCAAGAAAGTCCATCACATCCTGTCCAAAATTAGCAAGCATTTTATCAGTATTCCCTTGTATTACAGTCCAATTTTCCTGAGATGTAACATATTCCATTATCTCAAGCGGCTGCGGACCGGCTAAAACCAAATCCCCAAGGCAAAACACATGCTCACAACCCTGCTCTATAACATCAGTCATTACCGACTCCATTGCCTGAACATTCCCGTGTATATCCGATAATACGGCAATTCTCATATGATTCTCCCTTTCTTAAATTATGTGATACAATCATTTTATGATAAAAAGAAGAAATTCAAAAGAAATTTACATTGGAAATGTAAAAATTGGTAATAATAACCCAATTTCAGTTCAATCAATGTGTAATACTGACACAAGAGATATTAAATCAACCTCAGCGCAAATTAAAGAACTTGCTGATGCCGGTTGTGAATTGATTCGCCTTGCGGTGTTAAATAAAGATGCCGCAGAAGCAATAAAATCACTTGTAAAAATTTCACCTGTTCCTCTTATTGCGGATATTCACTTTGATTACAGACTCGCAATACAATGCATAAATAACGGAATTTCGGCATTAAGATTAAACCCCGGCAATATTGGAAAAATTGAGCACACCCAAAAGGTTGTAGAGCTTGCCAAACAACAGAAAATACCAATCCGTATAGGTGTTAATGCCGGCTCTCTGGAAAAAAAACTGGAACAACAGGAAAACTTATCGCTTTCAGATAAAATGGTAGAAAGCGCAATGAATCACATAAAAATTCTTGAAGACTTGGATTTTGATCTGATAAAAATTTCTTTAAAATCATCCGATGTTTTCACTACAATTGAAGCATACAGAAAAATTGCTCAAATGATTGAATACCCTCTTCACATTGGTTTAACAGAAGCAGGGACAATGCGTGGAGGGTTGATAAAATCTTACATAGGAATAGGGGCATTATTATCAGAAGGAATTGGGGATACAATAAGAGTTTCTCTGACTGAAAATCCTGTGGAAGAGGTTCATGCGGGATATGATATTTTAAAAAGTCTGAATTTAAGAAAAAGAGGAGTTAATTTTATTTCTTGTCCTACTTGCGGCAGAACCCAAATAGACTTGATTAATTTGGCCAAAAAAGTTGAGGAAAGGTTTAAAAACTTTGATAAATGTATAACAATTGCTGTTATGGGTTGTCCGGTAAATGGTCCAGGGGAAGCAAAACACGCAGATTTTGGTATTGCCGGAGCAATTGGGGAAGGATATATTTTTAAAAAAGGTGAAATAATTTGTCGTGTAAAGGAAGATCAACTATTAGATAAATTAGAAGAAGTAATCACTAAATCATTCAAATAATCTATTACATTAACAATGTAAATAATTTATAATAATATTGCACCATTAAAAAAATACATTATAATATATGTTAAAGAGGTGAATATGAAAATTAAATTATTATTAGTAGCACTCCTTACAGTAACATTGAACTTGCAATCAAATGCTGCCGTCACGATAGATCAGACATTATCAAGAGATTATGTTATCAACAACGGTTATTCTTCACAGATTTATGAATCTATGAAGGTCGTAAGATCCAGAGCTCTTGGAGAAGAATATTATACTCCGGGAGAAAAAAGGGCAGGTTTTTGGAAAAGGCTACACGGATATATAGATCCTGCAATGGACGATTATTCATTCTATCATCATGACATTAAAGAAACACCGACAATTAAAGATTTATAATCTGATAGCAATAAACATTGTTTTTGTGCTGCTTAGCATATGCAACATAACCTGTATGGCAGAGGATGATTACGTCGAAAAAATTACAAAGCCAAAAGTTAACATTTCTGACGTAATAAAAAGTGCGGATGCAAAGTTTTTGGCTTGCGAAAAAAATAAGGATTCTTGTAACAGTAAGGATCTTGATCAAGCAAGAGATAACTATTATATAGCAACTACAATTGACAAAGGCAATATATATTCAATAATACAACTTGCAAGGATATACGATATTCAAAAAAATGACAGATACGCAAAATCGTATTTTTCCAGAGCTTTAGCAATAAATTACAAAAACATAGATGCTAATTACTACTTCGGAGACTATTTTTACAAAAGAAGAAATTATAAAAAAGCATTAAAACTTTATAGACATGCCTTTGAGTACGGAATGAAGGAGAGCCCTGAAAATCTAAAAAAAATGGCAGATATATACGAAAAACTTGGAGATTTAGCAAGAGCAAACACTTATTATAAAAAATTGTTTCTGACAAACCCAAATGACGCAGATACTCCAGATAAAATAAGAGAATTAGAAGAGATAAAGTACCAAAACACCGGATACTACAAGAGGTCAAAATAATTAAATGAAAAATAATTTAGGAATCATACTATTTGCAATGTTAATACTTTCAACAACCCAAGCATATGCCCAAGAAAGCATTAGTTTTGTTGATAACAATGATCCAAATACACTAGTGCAAGAAGAAATATATGAAGAAAATTTGCCACTATCATTTAAGCCTATGATTTTAAATGATGGAGAAGAAGTTTTTAAACAAGTATCAAGAAAAATTGATGTAATAGATCCGGTAAGCACAACAAACAGTTTTCCCGGGGGAAGAGGAGCTAACAAACTTGTTATATATACTAAAAATTATGGAGAACACACCGGCACCAATGAATTTGGAACAGAAGCAATTGTTGAAGGCAATATCGTAACATCACTAAGCGGAGCAGATTCTTCAATCCCACAAGATGGAGTTGTTATCAGTGGACATGGAGTTGCCAAAAATTGGATTTCCCAAAATATAAATACTGGTGCTAAAATATATATTGACAGATTAAATGGTACAATTACCGTATATACAACATCAGAAAGCTACACATTTGAAGCAAACTCAAAAATAAACGAAGCAAAATCAATAATGGATTATTACAGAAGATATATTTCGGGATATTCTTCTTACCAAACTGAAAAAAGCATACAAACCGCACAAAATTATTTGCAGCTTGCACAAAATTCAAAGCGAAATCCTTCCTTGATGCATCAATACTCAAAAGAAGCGATAGATGCTGCAAATATGGCTATTAAATCTGCTCTTCCATATGTTTCTTCCGAATTAAAAGGTGTATGGATCAGACCAACCGAAAAAAATGAAACACAAATTATTGCAACTCTGGATAAACTTAAAGACAACGGTTTTGACAGTGTATTTTTAGAAACTTACTATCACGGAAAAACAATTTTCCCGAGTGATACTATGAATAAATACGGGTTTATTGTTCAGAATGAAGAGTTTACCGGATTCAATCCTCTTGAAATATGGATAAAAGAAGCACATAAAAGAGGAATAAAAGTCCATATATGGTTCCAGTCATTTTATGTAGGCAACAAAAACCCTGCGTATAATCCTGCACACATATTGTCTGTTCATCCGGAATGGGGGAATAAAACAAAACAGTTTGCAGATGTTCCGGGAGCAACAAAATCTGCTTCCGAGCACAACGGATATTTTCTTGATCCTGCAAATCCGAGTGTTCAGGATTTCTTAAGAGAACTGATTACTGAAATAATTACGGTTTATAAGCCAGACGGAATCAATCTTGATTACATCCGATATCCAAATGCAAATCCTAGAAATGACATGGCTGCTTGGGGATTTAGCGAATATGCAAGAAACGAATTTAAAAGTATGTATGGTTCAGATCCAATAGATTTAAATATCTCCGATGCACAGTGGTATGATTGGAATGAATACAGAAGAAATAAAATATCTCAATTTGTGAAGTCTGTAGGGCAAATTGGTAAAGAAAATAAAACATACATAAGCACCGTTATATTCCCTGATATAGCATCTGCATTATCTACAAAACAACAAGATTGGAGAAGTTGGTCATATTATGGATATATAGACGGATTTACGCCATTATTTTTAACCTATGACTCTAAAATGCTTTCATCAATGATGAGTGATGTTTTGAGGGTAAAAGCGCCGGAGACAGAATTATATGCAGGGTTGTTCGTAACTTTTATGGGTGGATCTGCAGAGGATTTAATAAGACAAATTTTTGAAACAAGAAAAATGAAGGCTAACGGTGTAATTTTATTCGATTATGCACATACAACACCGGTATACACAACAACGCTTATGGCCGGAGCATTTAATAATACCTCTAAAAAAGATGTGCGCATTGCACAAAAAAAAAACTGGTGGCCATTCCGCAGAAAAAACAAGAAGATAAAAGCAAGCGCCAAACAGTAATAAAAACTACCCCTAAAGGGACTTGGGTATTTACAAAATAAAATATGTAACATTTTGTGTAATATAAATATTTATCTACACATTTTTTTTTACAAATTATATTCAGCAAATATAATAAAATCAGAAAGGAGTGTAAAATGTACACTTATCCAATTAATTTTACCGGCAGCACGCATTTTAGAATTGCAAAGAGCTACAAATATAATAAGAATAAAGATTTTTTATACAATGAAGTTTCTAAAGTTGTTACAGATTTAAAACTTCCGGCAAACTATGGCACTGACAAGATTGACATCATTTTTGAAGATAGTAAATTACAGAAAAGTCTTATTGAAACATTTAAAAATAAATTAAAAGAAAAAGCTATACAGTTCAAAATGGTAATATAAGCTACAATACAAGTAATAAATATGTTGCTTGTATTTATTTTTTGCTTTTTATATAATATGCCTACATAGAGAGGATTTAAAATGAGTACATATTTATTGGAAGTTGGAACTGAAGAACTACCTTATAAGTTTATTCCCCAGGCTATAGACCAATTAAGATGCGGTTTCGAAAAGTTTTTTGAAGATAACAAAATTGATTATAACAATATTGAGGTATATGCAACCCCAAGACGACTTGCTGTGTTGGTTTATGGTCTTGTAGAAAAAACAACAAATGAAGAAAAAATTGTTAAAGGACCTATCGCAAATATTGCATATGACTCAAGCGGGAATTTGACAAAAGCTGCAGAAGGCTTTGCAAAGAAAAACGGTGTTAATCCTGCAGATTTGTATGTTGAAAATAATTATGTATACGCAAAAATTACGATAAAAGGGAAAAGTATAGCCGAATCTTTAGCTCAAAATGTACCATCAATTTTTATGAAACTTCAGGGTGCTCACTTTATGAGATGGGGTTACAATGATGAAAAATTCTCACGTCCCATCAAATGGATAGTCTCAATTTTAGATGAAAACGAAGTTAAGATAAAAATTATTGATAAAGAGTCCGGTAAAATCTCACGAGGCCACAGATTTGACAAACAGGAAGTTGTTATAGATAAACCTGAAAATTATATTGAATTAATGAGAGATGCACACGTTATAGTTAATCAGAACGAACGTAAAGAATTAATTATTAAACGAGCAAAGGAAGAAGCATCAAAAATAGGCGCTGTACCATATTATACAGATGATTTACTTGAAGAAGTTACATTTATTACAGAATACCCCGTTCCGGCACTATGCGAATTTGATGAAGAATTTTTGACAATTCCGGAAGAAGTAACAGTTACGGTTATGGCTGTTCATCAAAGATATTTTGCATTGCATAAAGACGGAAAATTGATAAACAAATTTATTACAATGACAAATTATCTTGGTAATGAATTTAAAAATATCAAAGAAGGAAATCTGAGAGTAATAAAAGCAAGACTTGATGATGCAGTTTTCTTCTTCAAAGAAGATACTAAAAAATCTTTAGAAGATTATGTTGAAAACCTTAAAGGCGTCACATTCCAAAAAGGTATGGGCTCAATGTATGATAAAACTCAAAGATTAATTTCATTATCAAGAGAAATTGCAACTGATTTGGGTATTTCTGAAACTAAAGATATTGAACGTAGTGCATTATTATGTAAAGCCGATTTAACAACAAATCTTGTATTTGAATTTACAGAATTACAGGGTTATATAGGTTCAGATTATGCAAAAGTTTCAGGAGAAAACGATAAGGTTGTTCAGGCTATAAAAGAACATTATTTCCCTCTCAATGCAGAAAGCGAAACGGCTAAAGGAATAGAAGGTCAAATTGTTGGTATTGCAGACAAAATTGATACTGTATGTGCAGTATTTTCAGGAGGGAAAAAGCCAACCGGCTCGTCAGACCCGCTTGGAGTAAGACGTGCAGCATTGGGAGTTATAAAAACAATTCTTGATGCTAATTTGAAAATTGATATTAAAAAATATATAAATATCGCATTAAATTCCTTACCTGTAAAAAATGAATGTTGCGAGGACATTGAAGAATTTTTCATACAAAGACTTATTATATTCTTGTCTGATAAATATCCTAAAAATATATTAGAAGCATGCTCTTCTAAAAACCCTCTTGTCGACCTTTCTGATTACGTTGCAAGAGTTGAAGCGGTTAAAAATCTGAACTCTGAAGCACTTTTGGAAAATGCTAACAGGGTTATCAGAATAATAAAAGACAAAAATATCTCAGATATAAACGAGAAATATTTTGTAGAAAATATCGAGAAAACATTATATAACGAGATTTTAAGTATTAAAGAAACTCCTGATTACAGAACATACTGCCAAGAATTAGTGAAATTAAATCCTACTGTCTCAAAGTTCTTTGAAGATGTTCTTGTCATGGACAAAGATGAAAATATTAAAAATAATAGAATTTCTTTATTAAATTTGCTAAAATATAAGTATGAATATTTGACAGATTTTGCCAAACTATAAGTATTTGAAAGGTTTGTTAATTTTTGTAAAGAAACACGCTTAATAAGTCAATTATTTTTTTCAGCATAGTTTAAAATAATAGAAGTAGTGAAATGTAGAGGTGGACAGGATGTTTGACCGAATTAAAAATCTAAAAGTTATAAAAAAATTACAGGAAAGTGTTAGCCCGAAGCTAAGATGGTTGGCATTTTCAAATAAAAATAAATTAGATAAGAGCACCGTAGATTATTTAGAATCTATAAGTGGTGTAGACGATCTTGGAATGTTTTCTGGCAACGATGAGCTCGAAGCAATGGTCAGAAGTCAACTTATGGAAGAGTTCCCTGGAATTGAGAACAAAAAATCTTTCGAGTTGTTAGTGGATGCTGTAAAAAACAACATCATGAAAAAACAGCTTCAAGCCTCAGATAATCTTGACATTGAATAATAGATTATCACTACAATACAAAAAATAATACCTGAATAGGTATTATTTTTTTATTGATTTTTATTCTATAAAAGTTGAAGATGTTTGTGCCGGGTCGTTTGCTGCAATTAATTTATCATCGTTATCTCTTTGAATAATATTAGAATTTACTTCGATTGCATATTTGTTTGCAAAATTTGCAATATTTATTTTTTTTGCACTATTACCTTCATTCCACCATAAAAGACAAAATGAACCAAAAAATAAAACTATTCCTATAACTAAACCTACAAAATTTTTCATTTTTTACCTCTGCTATTTTTTTTATTATATAACGAATTTGTTATATAATTACTGTTCTTTTTTATTTCTTATTATTTTTATAAGGTAAATAAGTGAAACTAGTGTTATTATAATGCCAATTATTTCCGCATATTTTAGTGGCAAATTAAACCCTATTTTTTCACTAAAAATAAATGACATTGTTATAAATACATAAAATAGAGCAGGTAAAAGTGTTATCAGATAATTCTTCTTTTTCAAAGCCAAAAATACCGTAGCACAGCACAATGTTGGTATTGCGATTAACTGGTTGAAGAATGTAAAATATCTCCATATTAGTGAAAAACTGTCACTACTTGTTTTTGCCCAAAAAAGAATGACAAGAACACTAAAAACTATCGGAATAACAATTGCGAGCCTATTAATAATTTTTTTCTGCTCGAGATTCAGAGCGTCTGCGATTGTAATCCTTAAACCTCTCAATGCTGTATCCCCTGAAGTTATAGGTAATATTATTACTGCCAGAGTTACCAGAAAAGCCAAATTAAACGGAACAAACTTATTTGCAATGATATTTACCACATTAACTGTACCAACGAGGTTTTGAGGAACAACATTGGTGCTGTATACATCCATTGCAGCAGCAGCCCATATTATTGCGATTAAAGACTCAAGGCACATCATTCCGTAAAAAATTTGTTTTCCGTCTTTTTCTTTGTCAACAGTTCTTGAAATTATTGTAGCTTGAGTAGAATGAAATCCAGAAAGCAGTCCGCAACTTACGGTCATAAAAAACATTGGTATCAGAGGGAGTTTTTTAGGATGTAAATTGAAATTTGCCAAAGAGAAATTTTCTAAATTTATTCCTTTCAAGAAAAATCCAATAAGGACAAGTCCTGTTCCAAGAATTAATAATAATCCCAACACAGGATAAAATTTCCCGATTATCTTATCAATAGGAAACAGAGTTGCGAAGACAAAATATGCAAGAATTACTATGTATGAACACAGTACAATCGGATTTGTTATAGCAAAATCTTTAACTCCAAAAAATCTTTCCACAAATAAATCTCCTGCAGTGTAAACAAAAACAGTCGCGAGCAAAAGAAGCATTACAGATACGATGACCATAAAAATCTTAAAAAATCTTTTGCCTATATATTTGTGAATTAATCCCGTTATTTGAGAGCCTTTATTTCTGATTGAAAGCATTCCTGCAAAATAATCGTGTACACCACCAGCCAAAATACACCCCAGCGGTATAAGAATAAAAGCAATCGGACCAAATAAAATACCCTGAATTGCACCTATAATAGGACCCATTCCTGCTATATTCAAAAGATGTATAAGAGCGTTACGATTTTTTGACATTGGAACGAAATCGACTCCATCTTCATATTTATGTGCCGGAGTCGGTTCATCCTCTGGTTCAAAAACTCTCTCAATATACCTTGAATATAAAATATAACCTATTAATAGAATTATTATTCCTAAAATAAATGTAATCATATAAATATTATAGATAAATATGTATCTTAAGGCAAAATATTTATAATTTCATTATTTAAACGATAAATTTCAAACATGTAAATAAACCATTTGATGCATTATTGTGCTTACATGCTTCATAATATATTTAATTAGAATTTTAATAGTAGGATTGCAAGACTAACAATAAAACAGGCTACTTGAGCTATTGTATATTTTTTTAATGTTTCGTATTTAACAAGTTTTCCTATTATAAATGGTGAAATTATACATAGAATCAATATATAGCTATAAAAATTATGTTTCATAAACAGGCCATATATTACTGCAAAACATAATGATATGATATACAAAAGCATGCTACCAACAACAAAATATCCGTATATAGCCTTTCCCCTAGGGTTTTCAAAATTATAAAAAATTCCAACAGATAGTATAATTATAGATAATATATTTACGATAATTGCCGGTAAAATTATATACATACAACCTCTTTCTCGTTTGTTGTACATACAAGTTTACTTAAAAAATCTTTAACCGTATTCATAACAAATTCTTTTTCATTGTCATACAGAACCATATGATAACTGTCATTAAGTTCGACATATTGTTTTATTTTTGAGGAAATACCATTTAAAACTACTTTTGCACCTTTTGGGCTGGATAGATTATCATATTTTGAATGAATACACAATACAGGACAATTAACTTTTTTTAGATTCTGCCTAACATTTTTTGACAGTTTTAAAAGTCCCTCAACACAGTTTAAAGGATAATTATCCATTCCGATATCTGCTTTTGCCGTAATTTTTGCCAGACTTTTTCTTGTTCTTTCATTTTTTACACCAAAACAATCATCTTCAGGAAAAGTATAATAAAATTTTGTAATAGTACTTAGAGCAAAAGGAAGCAATGATATTGTCCAAGGTATACAGAAGCCGTCCAAAAATAATGTAGTTGAAAGCGCAATTACACCTGTAATATCATCATTATGTTCTGCCAAATATACAGCCATAGAAGCTCCAAGACACAAGCCCGACACGAAAAATTCATTATAATTATTTCTTAATTTGCGATATTTATCCTGCGCAAAATCGCACCAATCGGTCCAAGTAACTGTTTCAATTTCACTAATTCTGTCTCCATGACCAGGAAAAGAATAGCAGAATACATCGTACCCATTTTTAAACAAAAAGTCTCCGTATTTGCGCATCTCAAACGGGCTTCCGGTAAGCCCGTGAAATAACAAAACCGCTTTTTTATTTTGTTTATCTTGAATTTCTGTGTGAAGGAATTCAAAGTCTATACTGCTTGTCACTACGACATCCTCGTAAATAACTGGTCTATAAGTTCAATAGCCATATCAATTTCTTCATAAGATATTGTAACGGCTGGAACAAGTGTGATTGAATTGTTATAGTGACTGCCTTTATTTAAAATAATTCCACATTTCTTACCATTATATGTTAAATCACCCTTTAGGCCTTCAGCTAAGATGTCATGGCAAAGTTTTGAATCCGGAGTATAACCATCTTCTGTTACGCATTCAATTCTTAATGCTAAACCTAAACCGTCAACAGTTCCGATTCTCTTATGTTTTCTTTCCAAAGACTTTAAGCCTTCAAGGAAGTATTTTCCTTTATTTGAAACCTGTGTTTCAAAATCTTCTTCTTCAAAGGTTTTCATAACTTCATATCCTGCTCTCATACCAACAGGGTTATTGCAGAATGTAGAGTGTGTCCTACCGTTTGGCCATACTTCAGGGTTTATAATTTCTTCCCTTGCCCACATGCCTGCAAGAGGGTTTAATCCGTTTGTTAATGATTTTCCAAATGTAATTACATCAGGTTTAACATCAAAATGCTCAATTGACCACAATTTTCCTGTTCTGTAGAAGCCCATTTGAATTTCATCCGCAACAAAAAGCACTCCAAAATCATCTAAAACTTTTTTAAGTTCTTTAAAGTAACCTTTAGGTGGAACTATATAACCTCCGGAACCTTGTACCGGTTCTACAAAGAATGCGCCAAAAGCACAGTCCTTTGATGAATGGTCATATAAACCTGCGCAATTGTCTTCAAATTCGCGTCTTAATTGTTGAACACAATAGTAGTTACAAGAATCACATTTTTTACCATATGGACATCTAAAACAATATGGATACGGTACAAAATGAGCTTCGTCTCCAAAATGACCAAATGGTTTTCTGTATCTGTAACCTGCAGTTAAGCAGCTTGCACCCAATGTTCTTCCATGAAATCCACCAAAGAAAGAGAATACTCTGTTTTTGTGAGTATAATTTCTGACTAATTTTAAAGCATCTTCTGTTGCCTGTGAACCACCTACATTGTATTGTACACGGCCTTTATAACCAAATCTTTCTATATTTGCTTTCGCAATTTTTTCAGATAATAAAACTTTATAATCATATAAAAAATGGGATGAAATTTGAGGTAATGTATCTATTTGGTCTACGACAGCATCCCTGATTCGCTGATTTTTATAACCCAAATTGCATGCTGCAAACCACATTTCTAAATCTAAATAAGGTGTATCATCTGAATCATACATATATACACCGTTGCAATCTTTAAAAACTTTCGGTACCGGATCTGCATAAACCTTATCCCCGTGGGAGCAGTACACAGAACCAATTTCACGCAATTGTTCATCGGTATAACTTATGTCTTCTGAAGAAGTTACATCATTTACATTTTCAATGTTTGTTTTAAGTTCCATTAAATTCATAATTCTCATCCTATTCAAAAAGTGTTGTTTCTACATTTATATTCATTATATTACTACTAAAACACTGTAAAAAAAATTTTTTGCTAATAAATATTACAAAACTACAAACTTTATTGTTTTTCATAAAAAATTGTAAAAGATTCCTTTGCGGAAAGTTTTACTCTTCCTCCGTGAATAGGTACAAACACAAATCCTGCTACATAAAAAGTAATATTGCCGGCCTGATACAGCGGATAAACCCAAATTGATCTGTTTGCCCCTGTTTTTGATATAGATCCGGAAAGATCAATGTCTTCTTCGTCAGGTATAAAAAAGTTACTAATTTTCAAACTTTCCGGTGTACCCATTTTATCTGAGGCTGAAATAGTCTCAACTCTGCCAAATATTGTCGTCCCTTTTTCAAATTTTTTACCGTTTATTTCAAAGTCATGCGTTGCAATAAATGGAATATCCCTACCTTCTGACAATTCTTTTGTAGATTTTATGTGCTTTGCCAGTTGTATGTGAATTGGTACAAATTGTTTTGTAAAATCATATTCGGTTTTTGATTTTATATGGCGAACTTTTGATAAATCAACCTGTTTTTCAAGAAAGTACTCATCAAAATGTTCTTTTTGAGGTATAACAAAATCTGCCGCTTTTGAAATAAACTCACCATCAAGCAGTTCATCTTCTATAGGAATATATTTATATTCTCCTTTTTCATATATTCCAAGTTTGAAGATAGGAGAGCTGCTGTCTTCATACATGCCAGGGTCTAAAAGTTCATCTGTTATAGACTCTGTACTGCTTGCAAATGCAGGCAGGCAAAATGTTATTAATGCTAAAATTAAAAATATTTTTTTCATATTAGTATTTGTAATTTATCTTTTTAGTTGAACCTGATTTTACTTTTTCCAGTAACAACATGCGGTTTTGTCTTGATGTTAACAAAAAGTTTTGGTAATAAATATTATCTTTGTATTCATTTTCAACAAGAATTGCAGGATATTTTGTATAAATGTATTCATAAATCATCATCATGCGGCGGGATGCAAGCATGTGATTTGAGAATACATCATATCTGTATTGTTTCCCTATTTTATTTAATATGGTAATTAGTGCAAGCGGATTATATCCTGCATTAACCATAAAATCTACTGCCGTTTTGTCGGCTTTCATATCATATTTATTAGGTGCAACCCAATAATTTAAAATTGAAATATAACCTCTAAGCACTCCTTCATATGTGTCAACACCATGTGCAAGAGAATGGCTTAAAATTGCAGCAAGTTCGTTATCGTCATCAATATAAGGCAAAACTGTCGGTTTTACCCAAACAATTCGGTTAACAGAACTTACATCAGTCCAAATGTCTCTTGTATAAACTCTGTTTATTGCCATAAACATAAATCTTTTTTCAATACGATTAGTATTTAAAATTTTAAAACCGACTTCATTCATTCTTTGCTGAAGTTCGTTAGTTGTTGTTACATCCCAGGCATAAGACGGTTTTGCAACAGATATAGTCATCATTAAAATAAGTCCAATAATAAAAAATATTCTTTTCATACTTAAACCTCATCTTCTAACTTCTTAATAATACTACTAAAAGATTCAAAATTATAATGTTTTATTAATTTTTTTTCACAATATTTATGTAAATTTTTTGATGCAAAAAGAAGATCTGCTTTTGAGGCTATACACAAATCACTTGTCCCATCCCCAATGTAGCAAAATCTTTTTTCCTGAACTTTTTCGCATTTACACATTCCTGCTTTTTTATCACAATTTTCATTGTAATATGGGAATTCAATACTAAAATTACCATTTTTGTAAATAAGTTTATTTGCATAATATGGAATATCCAAATTGTAACGTTCAAGAATTTTTTGAATAAATAAATCAAATCCGTCACTTAGAATAGTTAATTTGATATTTTTTGATTTTACAAAATCCACAAAATCTAAAAAATAATCATCTATTTCAATAGCATTAATATAATCCTCTAATTGCTTTTGAGATACATTCTTCAGTAAGCCAACCTGAATAATCGCATTTTCCCTTGATGATATTTTACCCTCAATCCACAGTTTTTCAGATTCCATCCAATTTGGGGCGTACATTTCAAAAAAACTGTTAACTGAATCCTCTTTTGTTATTGTTCCGTCAAAATCACAGTATATTGCGTCAAATTTTTTCATGATTTAATTATACTATAAACCAATTTTTTATTTTAGTTCTTTTAGTATCAAATCAATTTTATTACTGTTTATGTCACCCTTTAACTGAAGTCTGTAGTAACTTGTGTGCTTATCATCCGTATTGATAGCCGGAACTTTTGCCAGTTTAGATTGATATAATGCCTTTGATTTTTCAGGCCTGAATGCCACTTTTAAAACCCAGCTTAAAGGGATGAAAAATATTCTTATTCCTTTTGGTGAATGTTTGCTGTACTTCCAGAATAAATGCAAATCTGCATACTGCTTTTCCATTTCATAATTGCCTTCTAAATACATTGCAGAATCAGGACTCCAAGAAGTGACATCTACATTCTTTATTTCTGTGTCATGAACATCAAAAGAACCTTTTATGTCAAACTGCATTTCATCTCTTTTTGCTAAATCATAATTTGTTATTTGTGATAATTTATATCTTGTTTTATTTAATGCAAATTCTGTGTCTCCTAATCTTGGCAGGAATCCTTCTTTTACTTCAAATACAGAATGAGCATCTATAAACCTGAAAACATCTCTTGCATCAAGTTCTACTCTTGCATTAGCTGTTCCTTCTATTTGGTCCTGAAGATTAAGCATCATGTTTGCGGCCTTATTTGAATTTATATTTTTTGCTTCAAATGTCATTTTGGATTTGTTATTTGTAAAATCATAAAGACCATTTGCATGCACTGTTCCATCAGCAAATTTGAGTTCCGGCATTTTGAAATTAAATATATTATTTTTCATACTGCCAAACAGTTTTACGTTCTGAAGTATAAATTTATCTCTTTTTATCTCATTAATTGCGATTTCCCAATTATTAATCGTAATAGCAACATCTTTCACCTTTTTTGAAATCTCTTTTGAATCTATTTTTTTACTTGTTTTATTTGTATTAGGAGTTGTTTCAAAAATCAGTTTATCAAGAAACAGTTTCATATCATAAATTAGATTCTCGCCGAAGATATTATTTTTAGCGCTGAGTTCAGCCGAATATTTTTCACCTTTAAACTTGCCGCTTGATTTTACATTTAGTACGCCATCTTTTGATACCACATGAGCCTGCTCAATATGAAATGCTTTATGGCTTGCTTTTATTATGTCAAAAGTTCCCAAAACCTGATTAATGTTAAAATCATATTTTAAATCACCTTTAAATTCTCCCCCACTTATCTTGTCTCTGAAAGAGCCGATTACTGAAGTCGGAGCATATCCGTTAGTACGAATGGTTACGTATTGAGGAACAAATCGGTCAGGATCGTTTTTATCTATATTTTTTATAAACAAACCGTCACCTGAAATAATAACATTTTCTTTATTTGAATTTAAATAATAATATTTATATTTTTTTAAATACAAATGGCTGTTATCTTTGAATGTGTTACCATATATTTTTCTTTTATAATCTCTTAGCCCAAAATAAAAAGAATTGTAGATTAAATCACTGCCTGTTGGGATATCTATATCATAATATACATCAGGCTTTTTAAGTTTTATCTTGTAGACTAAACCTACATTAACAGAATTTAAAACCGTAAGATTCGGAACATAATCAAATTTTTTGGTAAGAGTTGTTTTCATTGTTCCTACGACCAATTTCTTTTGACGATTTAGCAGATCTGTAATATTGAGAGTGTGGATAACTTTTTCTTTCCCTAATATACCCTCGGCTACTGATTCAACTGTTTGCCCTCTAAAATTGAAAACGGCTTCTTTAAAGTACAACGGAATATCAAACCATACGGCATTTGCTGAAAGGTTATTTCCAACGCATGTTCCCCAAAAGCCATCTTTATTCAATTTCAGATTTACATTAGCTGTTCCTTTAAAATTTTTGAAATTTTCGATAAACTTTCTTTCAGTCTCTGTTGCTTTTTGAATTTGCTTTACAACAGACATTATTTCGGATACTGGAAGATTTTTGCCGGTAATAGACAAATCCGGTAATTTATCCTTATTAAGCATAGTTCCATTTAAATACAGATAGGAGTTCCCCAATGTTATCCTGAAATCATTTGCCATAAGGTTGTTTTTTACAACTCGAAAAGAACCTGAATCTCCCAAGCTTAGTTTTTCTTTAAAAAGCGGAGTATTGATTGAAGCTTTTAATTTTATAAAACTATCTTCAGTGTCAATATTTTCTACATTTACATTTACTTTATCCGATTTAAAAACAATATTTTTTATATGAATTTCCGGAATATTACTTAAATCTAAATTTTTTTTGTTTTTCTTTTTATTTTTTCTTTCTTTTTTGAATTGTTTTAAATAATTTCCATCAAGAAATATATTATCTGCACTTACTAATGTCAGATGCTTTTGCAAGAGTTTATAGTTAATTGCAATATTTTTAATATCAGCAACAGAAACATTATTATTTTTTGCATCTATGCTTTCAACATTTAAAGTAACAAATAACTTCGGGGATATTTTTAAATTTAATCCCGTAATATTCGTTTCCATTCCTGTTTTTTTTAAAATTAATGATTGTAGTTTGTTTATTGTAATTTTACTGTTTATTATCTGAGGAAGTAAAAATACTATTCCCAGATACAAACCAACCACTAGTAATAATAAAGCACTCAGAATTATTTTAAAAATCTTTTGCATATAAATATAATATTACAAAAATAGAAATTTTAAACAGAAATTTAAGTTAAAAGTATCGGGTTGAATAACCAATACTCAACCCGATATAAAAATTTATTAATAAGAAAAACTATAAGTCCGTCCGAGTTTCTTAACCGTAAATTGAAGCGGTTGCGGATCTTCTTTAAATTTTAAACAAAGTATTCTCATTGTAGAATTTGCCTTTAAGTCATAGTTTTCAGGCAATGAATGAGCATATCTTGTAGCTTCTTTTACAACCATTCCAAGTCTTACATTGTTTGCAATGGTAAAACCAAATGACAAACCTCCGGTAGCAACAGCAAGAGGAATCGCCAAATTATCTGCAAGATCTAATCTATCCAAATCTACAAATGTTGATGTTGTAACATCTTTTAATCCTGCAAGTCTTTCTGAATAAACTTTTTCTACTTTTATATCTGCATTTGAATTGTTTTTAACCAGATATTCAAATGCATGAACATATTTATTTTCTTTGTTTTTTAAACGATATTCGTTAACTGTAACAGTAACACCTGCATCTGCATTATAAAATGTTTCTGAATCAACACATGTTAAATCAATCGGATCTTTATCCTCTGAATAAGGAATTGCAGAGGTCTTTTCATTTCCTTTTGACATCTTATCATTTAGTTTACTCATACCTTTTTTAAGTGGTTTCAAACCGTCAGGAAGAGTGAATAAACCGTCTAATGCGCCAGACCTTGCATAATCTACAAAATCGAACTTATATTCTTTATAAGCCTCTTTATCTTCCAGTGTTTCGTATATGTAATTTTGGCTTTTAAAGAAATTTGTAACATCGTTATTACTTTTGTCATATTCTGCGTCTGTTACAATATATACATCCGTATCCAACAATGCCGGATAGAATTTCATATAATAATGTTCATCCCCGTATGTTGCATAGTACGCATTTTTTGCAAGTTTCTTAACCTCTATTTCTCTACCTAAAATACTATCTACAACAGGAACAACCGTTCTTATATTTTGGTTTTTAATTCTGTATGCGTGATAATCTTTAATCATGACCGCCGCATTTGCAGTTGCAGAGAATAATACAAGTAATGAGACGACACAAAAACCTTTCAACATTTTTTTCATACTAATCTTTCTCCTTTTTATTAATAATCCACCTATTACCATCAACAATATATACTAAACATGATTATTATTCAATTTATGACCAATACTATTTAGTATAAAAAAAAAATATATATCTTGTCCTACAATACAGATAAAATATTTTAAAAAATCTGTTGCAAGAGACTTACATTTGAATTAAAATACCCGGATAAACATAAATGCAGAATATTTTTAGATAAGATTTTTCTGTAAAAATTGGAACTATAAATAATAAATGATTCAAAATTTGGACAGTTTTTGGACTTCGTATTAACACAATAAAGGAGAAAAATAAATAATGCAATTTTTAATTACTGGTGGTGCCGGATTTATAGGTTCAACGCTTGCGGACAGATTAATAAAAGAAAATAATAAAATTATCGTATTGGATAATTTTAACGATTACTATGATATTGCTCTTAAGGAACAAAATATAAGTGAAAATTTAAATAATCCTGATTACAAATTATTTCGAGGAGATATTTGTGACAGAGAACTAACAAAGAAAATATTCAGCGAAAATACAATAGATATTGTTATACATATAGCCGCAAGAGCCGGCGTAAGGCCATCACTTGAAGATCCGTTGGAATATGTTCGTTCAAATATAGACGGAACCGTAAACATTTTAGAAAATATGAAAAAATACGGAGTAAAAAAAATAGTTTTTGCATCATCTTCATCTGTTTATGGAAATTGTACAGCAGAAAAATTTAGCGAAGACTTAAAGGTTACAGAACCAATTTCACCTTATGCCGCAACAAAATCTGCATGTGAACAATTCATATATACATACTCAAAATTATATGGAATAAATGCTATTTGTTTAAGATTTTTTACGGTATATGGTCCAAAACAAAGACCTGATTTGGCTATACGCAAATTTATTGAACTGATAGAGAAAGATAAACCAATTCCTGTTTATGGCGATGGCACAACCAAAAGAGATTACACATTTATTGAAGATATTATAGACGGGATATGCAGTGCCATAAATTATAATAAAACGCCTTACGAAATAATCAACCTTGGCGGAGGTTCACCTGTAACATTAGATGAAATGATTTCTACCATTGAAGAAGTAATGGGCAAGAAAGCAAAAATTGACAGATTACCAATGCAGCTGGGAGATGTAAATAAAACTGTTAGCGATATAACAAAAGCCCGTAAACTTTTAGGATACAACCCTAAAACCTGTTTTAAAGAAGGAATTAAAGAATTTATTGAATGGGAGATGAAATTGAAAAAGGGGATGAAAGATTAATAAAAAGAAGTAATTGGAAATTCCATCTTTCATCAAACTCATTTGTTTTAAAATTAAAATAAAGATAAACACTTCGGAGGATAAATAATGAAGATAACGATAATAGGAGCAGGATATGTAGGTCTGGTAGCAGGCGCTTGCCTTGCTGATATGGGGAATGACGTTATCTGTATAGATAACAATTCAAATAAAATAGAAAAACTGGAAGCAGGTATAATTCCACTATATGAACCAAGACTTGAAGAATTGGTAAAATCAAATGTTGACGAAGCACGTTTGAGCTTTTCTACGGACTTAAATTCTGCTGTTAAAGCATCTGAAGTATGTTTTATTGCAGTAGAAACCCCACAGGATAAAGATGGTTCTGCGGATTTGCAATATGTACTTGGAGTTGCAGAACAAATCGGTAAGGCAATGAATGATTATAAAGTTATAGTTGATAAATCAACAGTCCCGGTTGGAACCGCAGAAAAAGTAGCTGAAATAATTCGTAAAAATACAAAATATCCGTTTGACGTTGTTTCAAACCCTGAATTCTTAAAACAAGGTAATGCCATAGATGATTTTTTGTATCCAGATAGAGTTGTTATAGGTTCAAATTCTGATAAAGCAACAGAAATTATGCAGGAAATTTATTCACCATTTTTTAGAACAGGGAATCGCATTATTGTAATGGATGTTAAATCTGCAGAAATGACAAAATATGCCGCAAATTCATTTTTGGCAACTAAGATTTCATTTATTAATGAAATAGCAAACCTTTGTGAAAAAGTTGGTGCTGACGCAGAAATGGTCAGAGTTGGAATTTCAACTGATACAAGAATAGGTAATAAATTTTTATTTCCTGGGCTTGGTTATGGAGGCAGCTGTTTTCCCAAAGACATCAAGGCCTTAATAAAAACCGGTTCGGATTTTGGATGCGATATGTCTATTATTAAAGCTACTGATAATGTTAACAAAAAACAAAGGACAAATTTTACTGATAAAATATTTAAACGATTTGGTAAAGATTTAACGGGTAGAACTTTTGCAGTCTGGGGACTCGCATTCAAGCCAAAAACCGATGATATGAGAGAGGCTCCCGCAATTACAGTAATAAATACATTAATTGATGCAGGTGCAAAAATAAAAGCTTATGACCCAAAAGCAATAGAAAACAGCAAAAAAATTATAGGTGATAAAATCCAATACACAAAAACATCGTATGAAGTTTTTGATAATGTAGATGCTCTTTTACTCTTAACAGAATGGAACGAATTCAGAAAACCGGATTTTGATAGGATTAAAACATTAATGAAAAATCCGATAATCTTTGACGGACGTAATCTCTATGAGAAAGCAAGACTCAAAGAAAAAGGTTTTGAGTACTATGGTATAGGTTAATAGAATGTTTTGACCTTAATAGAGAAGGAATATCTAGAATATCGCACAAATTCCGAACAATAAAGAGAATCCTATTAACATCATTACAGGCGTATCCATAGAATGTGGAGCAAATGCTTCAGATAGAGTCATCACCGGAGGAAACAATATCATTGCAGTCCAAAATTCTTTTGTATTAGCAAACTGTTCCCCAAATAGAAGCAAAAATACCACAGCAGAAATATATACACACGCACTTCCTGCATAAGATCTTACGTATCTATTTTTCAGATTCCAAGACGGTACCACATATTTTTTCTTACCTAAATATGTTCCGACAGGCTCTGCTAGTCCATAGTTGAGCGAACAACACTTTCACCCGTTGAATCAACAACACCCTCTACAATAACGTTACCTCTTGTTACACCTAACTCTTCTTTTTCTGTATAAACATCACTTGCATTGCTCGTTTTAAACGATTCATCAGTAAGAGTAGTATCTTGGTTCACAACTTTAAGAGTGTCGCCTAATGATGTGTCAAAATGTGCACCACCGTCTTCTCTTCTTTCAGTTATCGTAATACTGCGTTTATCGTCTGATAAACCAAGTTTACTGTATTCGGTTCTTTCAGTAGTTGTGTGCGACTCATAAAAATCTTGTGCCCAAAGCGTAGTTGCCAAAACATTGTCAGTTGTAGTGCTTTCTCCTGCGTAGTCCGATATATATTTATGTGAGGCAAACTGTGTTTGAACAGCATCACTCAGAGCCAGTTGTATCGTACTTTCTACTGCCGGATTTATAACCTGAACAGAGAAATTTTTATCAATTTGAGTCGTTGCTGGATCAATAATATTAACAGAATTAATTGTTAAAGTACCACTTGAAGCATTTGCAAGATTTATTTTATCCGAAGTTTGCCCTGCAAGGTTCATATCGATATTCAAATTACCATTTCCGACAATACTACCTATATTGTGAGACTTTACAGTCTCAGAATATATATTATCAATGAATAAATCGTATAATCTTTTAATGAATTTTTCATACCTGATAACATTCTACCATAAAGAATTTATCACTGGCAGAGAATACTTAACCCAGATATTTCAGATCAAGAATCGTAATATCATCAAATTGAGAAGCATCGTTTGAAAACTCCTTGATATCAGATTTTATAACTTCAATTATTTCTTTAGAAGCATTATATTCTTTGACTTTACTATTTAAGATTTTTAGAAGTCGGTCTTCTCCGTAAAATTCTTCTTCTAAATTTTGAGCTTCCGTTACGCCATCTGTGTATACTAAGATATTATTTTCAGGTTTTAAAATTATTTTTGAAGATTTGTATTCATAATTTTCCATTGCCGATAACACCAAATCTGTTCCTGATTTTATATATTCAAATTCACTGTTTAATTTGATTAGCGGAGGATTATGACCGGCATTAACATATTCAAGCTCTCCGGTTAAGATATTTAATACTGCGATAAATGTCGTCAAAAACATTCCCGCCTTATTTGTGGAACAAAGATCCTTATTTGTTTTATTTACCGCAATATCTAAAGGATAACCGCTTAATAAATTGCTTTTCAATAAAGATTTTGCATTCATCATAAATAATGCCGCAGGAATGCCTTTTCCTGAAACATCTGCAATTAAAAATGCAAAATGATTTTCATCTATAAAGAAGAAATCGTAAAAATCCCCTCCTACTTCCTTTGCCGGCTTCATTGAGGCATACATATCAAAATGGCTGGTTTGCGGAAAATCAATCGGCAGCACGGAAGCTTGAATTTTTGTTGCAATTTCAAGCTCAGACGCTCTTTTTTGCTCTTCTTTTGCATTTTCTTTTTGAATTTTTAATAAATTTAAAAGGTTATCCCTCATTGTGTAAAAAGCCTGAGTTAATATTCCGACTTCATCTTGAGATTCTACAGGCGGAAGTTCAGTTTCAAATTCTCCTTTACCGTATTTTTCTGCTACTTGAGATAATTTTACGATAGGATTTGTAGTAAATTTACATATCCAGTTTATAAATATGATAAGTAAAAAGATTCCGAATATTGTTACAGATAATAAAAACAACTGAAAATGTTTAACAGGTCTATAGAAATTATTGGAAGAAAATACTAAGTATGAACTCCAATTCGTTTTTGGAATTGGAGAATATACAAAAACAACTTCGCCTTTGTGAACCGAAGACTTTGGCATTGTAACAAAACCACTTTTACCAAATTTAACTTGTTGCGCAACATACTTTAATGGCTTTGAATTAATTTCATTTGCAAGTTGTGATATAGTTTTCTTAAATTCAATGTTTTTATCCGGGTGTATTAAATACAGACCTTTTGCAGACGTTAAAAGATATTTCCCGTTAGCTTCAAATTTATAGTTGTTAAGCCAATCACGCATTGCATCCAAATTACCGGAAGTGCCAATAACACCATCCCAACCCGTGCTGCCTTTGAACCTGAAAGGTATGGCGACAGTTGAAGATAATAACTTATTATCATCAGGATCGACTGATAAATATGGTTCACTCCAATGGATCTTACCTGTTTTAAGGGCGGTATTGAGCCACTCTCGGGTTTTTATAAATCCACTTTCTTTCCATTTTACAACTTCAAATTTGTTATTTTTGACATAACTGTGATACAAAGTTCCATTTGCAAGCTCATGTTTTGGAGGAATATATATAAAAAATTCATAAAAATGTCCATATTGCTCTCTAATGGATTGAAGACCTGCTTTTGCCAATAATTTTAATTCTTCATCATTTGAGTTGTTTTTTAATTCTAAAATTCGAGCTGTATTTACTATAGATTGTTCAGCAATATCAGCACCTTGAGCAATACTATGATTTACCTCTCCTAATGATTTATACGCTGCGGAAATTACTTGTTCTTTTAACAGCGGTTTGGAATAATTTGATATAAAAACACTTAACAATAAGGAGGCTATCAAAATTGTTAAAAGTATACTTGCGCTGAGTTTAAATACCAACGACCTGTTTTTTAAAAAACTAATAAATTTGAAAAACATAAATAATCCAATTCTTATATATTTGCAATGTTGTAAGTTAAATTCATTATATATTTTAATCTGTTGCAATGCAATATTTAATAGAATAAATAAATGTTCACCCTGCTAAAAATAGCCCGCTTAGCGAATTTTAAATTTTTTATTTTAAGTTATTTAAAATTTATGAATACTATTATTGCTATCAAATTAGAAAACAGAAGCCAGGATGCTATTAAATTTCAAAATATACTAACTAAATACGGATGCAGCATTAACACAAGAATTGGACTGCACACAAACAATGACTACACATGCAACAACTATGGTTTAATACTTATTGAAGTCACAGATAAAGTAAATGATATTTATGATGAACTTTCAAAATACTGGGATATCCAAATGATTAAATTTTAAAATATGTAAACATATACACAATATACTAGCATAATTTATTTTTATATGCTTTTATCATATTGGGGAATTATAATGATTAATCCTGTATCGCTGGGGAGCGTGAAAACAAGTATATTTTATATCAATGATTTCCATGGCAAAACTCTTAATATGGAACGAGCTTTTGCTGCCTCAAAAACATTTGATAATAAGCAAGGAAACAATAATGATATTTTAAAACTTTCAGCAGGCGACATCATGTTGGGAGAAGATATTAATACAAATAACGCCGCAATTATGTTCCAAAATTTCTTAAAAATCGATGCTTCTGCAATAGGTAACCATGAGCAGGATATTCAGGATAAAGCAGATAAAGTTTTACCATTGATCAAATATAACATACTCTCAAATAATATAAAAATACACCCGAGAAGCCCATGGTCCAAAATAGTAAAAGCCTCTATCATAGAAGAAAAAAATGGACACAAATATGGGATTATTGGATCAACACCAATTGATTTATACAAAAGATCAAAACAAGGAGTTCTGCAAAGGGACATAAGTGTGCATAATGCCAAAGAAACTCTAAACGATATTCAAACAGAAATAAATGAACTAAAAAAACAGGGAATTAACAAAATAATTCTACTCTCACACCTGGGATATACCTTAGATAAACTGGTTGCTCAAAATACTAAAGGTCTTGATGTAATAATTGGCGGTCACTCTCACGAATTAATATATGATGTAAAAAAAGATAAAAACCTCTTTTTTAATCTGGACAAGGAACCTGTAGTTATAACCCAAGCCGGCCGTGACGGGAAAAATTTCGGGATACTTAACATTGAATTTGACAATAACGGAATTATTAAAAAAGTACAAAATAACATAGGGCAGACTAAAGATTTTCACAGAGATATGGCGATTAGGCATATTTTTGACAAAATTTTAGGCAATAACCAAAAATTCGGATACATAAATTCTGCTCCGGGTCCAAATGCTAATGATTTAATAGATAAAAATCCCCATGCATATTTTATTGCAGATTGCATAAAAAAAGATTTAAACTGCGATATTGCAATTGTTCCTGCGGCTAACCTGAGAGGATTTTTTGAAAAAGGAAAATTAGATGACAGAATTTTGTCAGATATCATGCCATTTAGAAATAAACTACAAAAGATTAATTACTGCGAAAAAGATATTGTAGATGCAATTAAACATGCCGCAAAATCATATATACAAACAGCAAATAAGCCTGGAATATTATATACTTCAGGATTAAAATATTCCATTTCAAACAAAGGAGAACTTCTATCAATGTCATTCATTGACAGAAACGGCAAAGAACAACCCATTGACATAAACAATCCAAGAACGGACAAATTCTATACAACAGTAATTAATGACTACTGTGCAGAAGGCAATGACGGTTTTAAAATGCTATATCATCCTGAAAATATAATTAAAAAATATACTTTTGACGGAACACAATGTGTAAAAAATATAGTTATGAAAACCTCTAAACCTATAGATATTAAAGATGACGGCCGGCTTGAAATCATTGAAAAATAATATCATCTTTAACAATAAGTCCGGCGCATCCGCGCATATAAGCAAGGTTTATAATATTTATTAAATAAACTGCCAGACACAAGCCAAAAATACGAATACAAACTTGTGTTAATGGAGCTGTAAACTTTGCAGCTATATAAAAAATTCCGATAACCATCGCCAAAGATATTAAATTTAATACCAAAACCTGAAATAATAATATAATATTTTTCCAACCATATCTTTTTAAAATTAAAAAAATAGTAAAAGGTTTAAAAAAGACCTTTTTATACAAAAAATCTTTAGAGAAAGATACTAACAGTAAAAATATGCTCGGGAATAACACCAGCAACAAAAATTCGAATAATAAATAAAGCAAACTGTTTTTTGCAAGTAAAAAATTACCCAAGACAAGAATAATCCAAAAATAAAAGAACCAAACTACAATAACCGGAAGAATTCGTACAAATACGATATAAGATGCCATTGTAATTTCTGGTAAATTTAAACTGCCTTCGGTATTTAAAAAACGACTTGTGTATACATAACCATATGAAAACATTAATATTGTCATCATTACGGCCAAAAGAAAATCGACAGTTTGCTCAATATTACTGACAGGAGCATACCCCAAAAAAGACTCATAGTAAGAGCCTATCAAAACCCCTAAACAATTATTTAAACAAATTGCGATAATCCCGGAAATTGAAAATATAATTATCTGCATAAGTAAATTATTTTTACTTGTAAATAAATCTTTTATATAACTGAAAATATTCATAACACTATACTCTCAAATAACATTATAACAATATAGTTACTAATTGCAAGAGATTTGATTTTATATTAAAATTAAATTATGGATACAGAATTAAAACAAGAAATCAACATACTCAAACAAAGATATAACTCTATTAAGGAGTATCTTTGACCCGAAACGGATAAATGAAGATTTGAAAAAACTTGAAGAGGAAATGCAAAATCCTGATATTTGGAGCGAAAATCAAAAAGTTACAAAAATCGGACAGGAAATAAAAGAAAAAAAAGATATACTTGAAAAATTATATCATTGGGAACAAATAATTGATGATGCACAAACTTCAATAGAACTTGGAGACAAAGAATTAATTGAACTTAGTCTATCTGCAACTAAGGATTTAAGTTCAGAACTTGATAAGTTTGAGTTACAACAAATGCTCTGTGGAGAATATGACAGTGCTGACGCAATATTGAGTATCAATTCAGGAGCCGGCGGCACAGATGCTCAGGATTGGGCAAATATGCTGTTAAGAATGTACTCCCGCTGGGCACAACAGAGAGGCTGGATTATTGAACTACTCGATAAACTTGACGGCGATGAAGCAGGCATAAAATCTGCGACGATAAAAATTTGTGGGAAATATGCATTCGGATACGCTAAAGCTGAAAAAGGGGTTCACAGACTTGTAAGAATTTCTCCTTTTAACGCAAACGGGAAAAGACAAACAAGCTTTGCTTCCGTTGAAATCTCTCCGATAATTGAAGATTTTGAAAATACCATTAACATACCTGCAGAAGATTTGGAAATTACCACTATGCGCTCGGGAGGTGCCGGAGGTCAAAATGTAAATAAAGTCGAAACGGCAGTAAGAATACTGCATAAGCCTTCCGGTATAGTCGTAAAATGCCAACAAGAACGTTCACAACTTCAAAATAAAGAATATGCAATGCAAATTCTCGTTTCGAAACTTTTAGCAATAAAGGAAGAAGAACAAGAAAGAAAAATGGCACAAATCCGAGGAGAGAGCGCAAATATAGACTTTGGATCCCAAATTCGCTCGTATGTTTTTCACCCATATAAAATGGTAAAAGATCACAGAACCGGGTTTGAAGTTGGAAATGTTGAAGCCGTTATGGACGGGGATTTAGATGGTTTTGTAGAATGTTATCTCAGAAAAAAATCTAAAAAATAAACATGGTATAATATTAAAAAAGGGGTTAGTATGGAAGAAAATTTAAAAGAAGTTACCCAAAAAGACGTATTGAAGCATTATTTATCTTCAATATTGGTATATGGAATTATTTTGCTATTAGTCGCAATTAGCCCACTGTTCAATCAGGATTTTGAATGGGGATACTTTAATTATATAACGGTATTATCAATTTATTATGTTTTATACATATTATTTGCATATCCTATTTTGTTAAAAAGAAAACCTGAATCAATTTTAAATTCCAGAAGTGTAGCAATAATAAATTATTTTAAGAAACAATTTAACAGAGGAATTACAATTACTGAACGCTTAAACAACGTTACTCCGAGTGAAAATGAAAAACAAGCTTTTGTGATAATGTTTGTAAAGGCATTTTTCACTGTAATCGGTCTTAATTTATTATGTAATAAATATCTGCCAATGATCGGTTATGACATAGATTTTATGAAAACAATGTTTGAACAAGCCACTCAATATTCATTAAATTCGGGTATCTTTATGGCAATAGCACAGTATCTTGAAGATACTCAAGATATGTGGCTGACTATTATGTTTACCATAACTACAGCAGTACTTACCTTTAGTTATATGACAGAAACCCGTATTTTGGGAAATAAAATTAAGTATGCTGATACAACCCCGCTTGGAATTATTTCTTGTCTTATGTGCTACTATCCATTAATCTTATTTACCAATAAATTGCTACCTTTAAATCAGAGAGAATTAATTCCTCTTGAAAATATTACTATCCGAACCTTTGTCTATATCATTATTCTTATTGCAAATTTTGGAATTTTAATAGCAACACTAAGACTTGGAACAAAATCAGGAAATTTGACAAACAGAGGGATTGTAACCGGATTTCCATATAATATAGTCAGACATCCGGATTATTCAATGCAAATTTTGTATATTATTGCTACTTCTATTCCTGTATACTTCATTCCGGATATTTCAATTTTTACAAAAATACTTGGAACAACCGGAGTAATATTATGGATATATTTGTACTACCTCAGAGCCATAACGGAAGAACGAAACCTTATAGAGGACGAAAAATATGCTGAATACACTCAAAAAGTGAAATACAGATTTATTCCAAAATTATTCTAAACACAAAAAAAAGAGGTTTACCCCTCTTTTTTTTATAGCCAATCTAATAGCGCTTTATCATCGCCAAAATCAATATTCATAATATCTTTACCAAATTTTTCTATCAATGAATAACGCCCCAAATTAAAGGCGGTAGGTTCTTTTTTAAACCCTTTTTTTTCATAAAGAGACGGTGAAAAAGTTTTTGATTCTTTATCATAAACATCACTGTAATTTAAACCTTTTTCCATACAAAATGGGGATTTTATCGTATTTTTCCCTTTTTCATTTTCATAATACGTAAGCCCGAAAGTTCTGCAAATAATCATACGGTATTTATACACACTACATCTGTTATCAATAAGAAACGGGCACTCATAAATAAATTTTTCGCCTTTGAAATTTGCTTTTTGAGCCTTTAATTGCAATATCTTATTGACGATTAACTGCTGAACTTGAGGGTCTAATGTCATAAAACCCAGCTTTAAAAATTCAAATTCAATCTCAGAACATGGATATTCGCCATTTTGGCAACAAAGAGAACACCCCTCTTTACAATGAATATAATCTTTTTGATCTTCAAAATGAGCATCTATTCGACTCATTATGACTCTTAAAAATTGACAATATAATTCTACCTGTTTTTCATCCATAAAAGAATAATAATTATCTTTAGATGTATATGTAACATTCGTATGAATGAGATTTAAAAAATTTAACAAACTTTAGCAAAAAATCATTCATATGGTTTATTACAAATTATGCTGAAATGCTAGAATAAAATTATGAAAAAATTTATAATTTTTATATTAATATTAGCAGCCAACCTTATTATTTCAAATCCGACTTATGCAATAAAAATAGGATTATTAACAGGGGTTGAAGAAGTTGGAATTGGCACTGACATTGATGGAAGAATGATCAGCGTGCATACAAACAGAACAGTTTGCACAACAAACGGCCTAAAAGGTTACATGCTGGTGCCGTACGGAAATGGAATTGCAGTAAAAAGCGGAGGTTACTACTATAACCTTGGAACCGATGCACTGGTATTAAGACCTGATAAAGAAGGTTATGTAAGCACAAAAGGCCGTTGGTACAGAGGAAAACTACATATAAAAAATATTGGAGGAAAGCTTACAGTGATAAATGATCTTCCATTGGAAGATTATCTAAAAGGGGTTGTGCCTGCAGAAATGTCTCCGTCATGGGAATTTGAAGCCTTAAAAGCACAGGCAATAGCTGCAAGGAGCTATGCACTTGCAAACATGGGGAAACAAGCAAGATACGGGTATGATTTAAAAGACAATACCGAAGATCAGGCATATAAAGGGGCTTCGGCAGAAACAAAAATAACAAATCGTGCAGTTGAAGAGACTGAAGGACTTGTACTAACTTATGATATGAAAATTATATCTGCATATTATTGTGCATCCGCAGGCGGCATGACAAATACAAGCGCATGGGGGAGCAGTTTACCTTATCTCCATTCGGTATTTTCGTTTGATGAAGAAATTGAAAAAAAAGGGCATGGTGTTGGCATGAGTCAGCATGGAGCAAATAATCTTGCAAAACAGGGTTATAATGCATACCAAATCTTGCAATATTTTTATCAAAATGTAAAATTTGCGAAATTAAATGACCCTGTTTAACTTGTAATAACAACCTTTTCGAACTTTATATATCCTCAAATATATAAAATATAAAGTTTTTAAATTTTTATTGATTATAATGCTTGACAGCAAGAGGGAAAGTGCTATAATAAATCTGTCGATTACACAAACTGCGGAATAATGGATTAACCGTAGTATAGGAAGAAGGAGGTTCGTAATGAACAAAGAAGAATTAGTAAAAGAAGTATCAAAAAAATCAAAAGCATCTCAAAAAGCAGTTGCAAATATCTTAGCAGCTACATTAGAAACTATTGAAAAAACAGTTTCTAAAGGTAAAAAAGTTACTTTAGTTGGTTTTGGTACATTTGAATCTCGCAAGAGAGCAGCTAGAACAGGAAGAAACCCTCAAACAGGTGCTGCATTGAAAATTGCTGCTAAAAAAGTTCCTGCATTCTCAGCTGGTAAAAAATTCAAAGAATTAGTAAAATAGTTTTTGAATAACTTGAAAAAACAAGTGGTTATCACATTTGGTAACCACTTGTTTTATTTTGTAAGACAACCTGATTCAATCTTGAAAATATCCACATCTTTTAAGAAATTTTCTTCAAAAAGTAACGTATCCACAGAAGTAATAATCGTTTGAGTCTCATCATTAATGGATTTTAGTAAAAAATTTTGTCTTAAATCATCTAATTCTGCCAATACATCATCTAATAATAAAATTGGCTGCTCTCCGGTTTTTTCTGCAATTATATCCAACTCAGACAACTTCAGCGCCAGAACTATAGTTCTTTGTTGCCCCTGAGAGGCAAATTTTGTGGCATCTAGATTATTTATATAAAATAAAACATCATCTCTGTGCGGTCCGATACATGCCTGCCCACGCCTCAATTCTTCAGTTTTATGTTCTTCTAAAGCTGAAAGAAATGCCGACTGAATATCTTTTATATCAGTCACATCTTCTTCATATATATCTAAAAAAGAACAATCATATTTCAAAGATAACACTTCATCTTTGCTTATAGTACTATGCTTGATCTTTGCAAGTTTTTCAATCTCATTTATATATTTTTTACGGACATATATTATATTACTGCCACAAACAGACAGTTGCTCATTGTATACATCAAGCAAGGAATCGTCTAAAAATCCGCTTTTGAGTGCATCTTTTAAAAAATTATTTTTTTGAATTCTTATTTTGTCATATTTATTTAAACGATCATCGTATGCCGGATAGACTTGTGAAATAGCTCTGTCCAGCCAGTCCCTTCTGTCCTGAGGAGCTCCTCTTAATAAGAGTAAGTCAGAAGAAGAAAATAAAACAGTTTTTAATATCGATTTAAAATCTTTAAGAGTTGATTTCACACCGTTTACTATAACAGAACGTTTCTTATCGGTTGTGTATGAATAAGATAGAGAAATATCAGTTTGTGATTTTAAGATTTCTGCTTCTATCCGAAACTGAGTTTTCCCAATATTAATAAAATCTAATTGACTGGATGTTCTTGGGCTTTTCAATGTTGACAAGAAATATATAC
>CACXDL010000097.1 GCA_902766395.1 uncultured bacterium | reverse complement strand
CCACCAAAAGTTCCTCCGTCTGAAAGACCCTGCGGAGCTTTAAAAGAAGTTTTCTTCTTTTTTAGTTTTCTTCCGATAATATTGATTTTGTAGAAAATGTTGTCAGTTTTTTGTAGAAAACTTTTTAATATTCTACAAAATTTTGAAATTTTTGTATTTTTTTTATTTTTTCTACATTTTTTATTATTTTATCTGTATTATTTTCTACAAAATTCTGACATTCTTCTATTTAGATACAATAGCTGTTTTCAGACTTTTCTACAAATTTTTAGACACTATTATCATGAAAAAACTTAAATTAATAATTATTATATTATAATTATTATAATATAACTACTTAACCATATAATGGTAAATTATTTCTGATGCTCTAACTATAAATTCTTTTCCTGCATAAGAATTGTGTGGACGTTGAGCCAAAATTACTGCAATATATTTAGTTCCATCCGGTGCAATTACAATACCTGCATCTCCGAGCATAGAACCAATATCACCTGTTTTATGCAAAAATACTGAACCTTTGCCAAGACCTGCGTGTATTAATCTATTATTGTGAACCTTACCCATGTAACTAAATATTTTTGCTTTTGAATTTTCAGATAAAAACTTATCATTTGAATCAATATTGTATAACATTTGTGCAAGTTCTTTTGCTGTTGTTTTATTTGTTCCGGAAAGATCAGGAAGCCAATTTTTTATTTCAGTATTTTTTAATCCCCAATCTCTTATTGATTGATTTACACTAGTCATTGAGCCAATTTTAGACATAATCATATTTGTTGCAGAATTGTCAGATTCTGTAATCATAATTTCTGCCAGTTTATCAATTGTCCAATTAGAATTTTCTGCCTTATATTGAAGACTACCTGAACCCTCTGTTCTGAAGTATTCTGTAAGAGTTATTGTTTCATCAAGTGAAACTTGTCCATTTTCTATTGATTTAAATAAATCTATAAGTATTGGTATTTTTATAATACTTGCCGTTGAAAAAACTTTTGAAGCATTTATATCAACAAAATTTTGAGTTTCAAAATCCCAAACATATATTGATGGTTTTATTTGTGGATATTGTTCCATCAGATATAGTAATTCATTTTTCAAAGCAGGCATATTTACATTTTCTTTTAATTTAATCATTTGTGCATTTTTTTCATCTGCAGCCATTCTGAAAGATTTTTGCCCTAAAAACCAAGAATTTGAAATATAGTTATTTAAAGGATATGCAAATTCTTTAAAATCAATATTTACACTTTTATAAGGAGTTGGTGCAAAAATTGATTTTATTACATAGTTAAATCCGTTTATAAAAACAGTAGACATTAACACAAGAATAATAAAAGACGATAATAATAGTCTGAATAAACTTTTTTTTCTTTTTTTGGGTTTTATATTACCATTTTGTCTAAACTTATAAACATTGTTTTTTGAATAATAATCAGATTTATCATATTCTATATTATTGTAATATTTATGCGCTAATTTCGGCATTAAATCCCAAATCTCCCAAGTTTTACATAATATTATTCTATTAGACAATATTTTAATAGGCAAATTTATTACAAAGTGCTTTACAAATAAAAAAGTTTTAAACAATAAAAAATTAGGTTATAATTTTTGTATGTTCAATATAAATGAAGAAGATATAAGTAATCAATATGAAGAATTCAGGCAAAAAGTAAAAGAAGAAAAATCTTTTGGAGTCACTGGTCTGACAACATTTTTGCGTTTGTTTTTAATAAAAAAAATAAACCAGTATTCAAAGAAAAAAGTTTTGTTTATAACTTCAACAGAACAAAATGCTTTAAAATATCAAAGTGACTTAAATACAATGTTTGATGAAACATCTGAAACAATGCCATTTCAGGATGTTTCTATGTATGAAACAGTAAAACCAAATTTATATAATTATGCACAACAATTGGAAATATTAAAAAGCAGGCCAAATATAACAATTGCGCCGGTAAAATCACTTTTGGAAAAATTTCCTAATAATGACTTTTACAAAAAAAATAATATAAATATAAAAATAGGTGATTCTATAGATATTTCAAGATTATCAAGACAATTGATAAATCTTGGTTATAAAAAAGTAACAATGGTTAATGATATTTCTGAGTATAGTATTCGTGGAGATATTATTGATATATTTTCATTAAATAAAAATCCTGTAAGAATAGAACTTTGGGGCGATGAAGTTGTTGATATAAGATACTTTAATAACGAAACCCAAAAATCAGTAGAAAAATCAAAAGAAACAATCATATACCCTGTTTATAAATTTATAACTGCTGCCCAGGAAGATAAAGTAAAAGATTTGCAAAAAAACAATGAAGATGAGATTCCTGAAGAAAATTATTTTGAAGGAATAGAGGTTTATCAAAATATATTTAATAAAAATATGGTAAGTATATTTGATTATTTTCAGGATTACATAATAGTTTTTGATGAGACATCTGAAATATTATCAAAATATGAATTATTAGATGAAGAATATAACAAAAGACTGGAAGAAAATTCAAAAAATAATATTATTCAAAAAATAGAAGGAAAAAATCATTTTACCTATGAAGAGTTTTTGCGCCAGACTTCATATTTTCAAAAAATAGGTTTTAATAATTTTGTAGACGGATCAATGCTTGATTTAATAGAGTTTAATGCCCAACCACTCAGAGTGTTCGATGCAAATTTTGATGAAATAGTCAAATATATAAAAGAGAATAATTCATATAGAAAAATTATTGCAACAGATTATTCTGACAGGGTAAAAGAAATATTAGAAGAAAATGAAATTTTTAATATAGACTATCAGCCTGCTGTGATATGTGGCGGTTGTATTTTACCTGAATTTAAAACAATTTTAATAACAGACAGAGAACTTTTTAATAAACGTCCGAAAGAAATAAGTGCTTCAAAAAAATCGTATTATAAAGAAAAACCTGAATTTATAGAAAATATAAATGATATAAAAGAGGGTGAATTAGTAGTTCATACAATTCATGGGTTAGGAATATATAAAGGACTTTCAAAGCAGGAAATTGACGGTCAGTTAAAAGATTATTTAACAATAGAGTATGCCAATAAAGACAAATTACATATTCCGGCCGAACAAATAAATTTACTTTGCAGATATAGAGGTTCCGGTAGTACCCGTCCAAAATTGTCAAAAATGGGTGGTAATGATTGGGAAAATACAAAAACAAAAGTAAAAAAAGCAGTAGAAACAGTTGCTTATGATTTATTAAGACTTTATGCAAGACGTAAAATGCAACAAGGTATAGAATTTTTACCTGATAACAACTGGCAAATAGAAATGGAAGAAGCTTTTCCGTATATAGAAACACCGGATCAATTAAAGGCCACGAAGGAAATGAAGCAAGATATGGAATCTTCCCAGCCAATGGATAGATTAATTTGTGGTGATGTTGGTTTTGGAAAAACAGAAGTTGCAATGAGAGCTATATTCAAAGCAATAACTTCCGGTAAGCAGGCAGCAGTAATAGTTCCAACAACAATTCTTGCTTTACAACACTATCAAACAATGTCAGACAGATTCAAACCATTTGGGGTTAAAGTTGAATTATTATCAAGATTCAGAACTCCGAAAGAACAAAAAGAAACAATAAAACATCTTGCAACAGGGGAGTGTGATTTGGTGATAGGAACTCACAGACTTTTACAAGACGGAATTGTTTTTAAAGATTTAGGATTTTTAGTAATTGATGAAGAACACCGTTTTGGAGTTCGTCATAAAGAAAAACTAAAATCATTACGTGAAAATATTGATATTCTTTCAATGTCTGCAACACCTATTCCAAGAACACTTTATATGTCTTTATCAGGAATAAAAGATATTTCATTAATTAATACACCACCCAAAAACCGTTTGCCAATTAAAACATATGTTGGTGAGTGGAATGAAAATATGGTGAGAAATGCAATAAATCATGAAATAGACAGAGAAGGACAAGTTTTTTATCTTTATAACAGAGTAGAAACAATTATGGAGATGAAAACATTATTACAGCGTGTTGTTCCAAATGCCAGAATAGCAATTGGTCATGGTCAAATGGATGAAAAAGAGTTAGAACAAGTGATTGTAGATTTTGCAAATCATGAATATGATATATTATTAGCGACAACAATAATAGAAAACGGTATAGATATTCCTAATGCAAACACAATGATAATTCACGATGCAGACAGATTTGGTCTTGCACAATTATATCAATTAAGAGGTCGTGTAGGCAGAAGTGAGCGTCAGGCATATTGCTATTGTTTTTACAAAAAAAGTAAAGAAATGACAAAAGATGCAATAGACCGATTAAAAGCAATAAAAGAATTTACAACACTGGGTAGTGGTTATCAAATTGCAATGAGAGATGTAGAAATAAGGGGAGTTGGAAATATTCTTGGGACAAAACAACATGGACACATGGTAAATGTCGGTTTTGATACGTATTGTGATCTTTTAGAAGAAACAGTTAGAGAATTACAGGGGGAAAAAGTAGAAAAACAAACTCCAACAATCGTTGATATAAATGTAACAGCATATATTCCTGATGAATGGGTAGGATCTTCTGAACAAAAAATGATAGAATATAAACGATTGGCAGATGTAAAATCTGTGACAGAACTTGATTATATTGTGGAAGAGTGGAAAGACAGATTTTCAAAACCTCCTGAAAGCGTTGAAAATCTAATAAAATTAATACGTTTAAGACTTGCAGCGACAGAAATAAAAATTAGTTTAATAAGAGAAAAAGATGATTCTATAAGAATTTATACTCCATATTCAAAACCTGAGTGGAATATAATACAAAGAGTATTACCATCAAACATATTAAGAAAAATAAAATTTACATTAGCTCCAAAGTCTTGTACAGATGGGATTTCAATATTAATGCTAAATATTTCATATATGAAATTTAATGAAATATTTAACATTTTGACAGATTTGTTTTATTATATACATAAAGTAAGTTACGAGTATTAAAAAAGGGAGAACTTTATGACTTTGAAAAAAACGATAGCAACATTGATGGTTGCAGGTTTATTGTTTAGCGGATGTGGTATAAAAAACCAAAACGCAATAATAAAAGTAAATAATTCAGCAATAACTCAAAAAGATTTTGATGAACTGATGGATAAAGCTGTTGCAAATTCACCATTTGCACAAATGAGCGGCATGGATATTAAAAAAGATAAAAACGGAATGTTATATCTTATGACTGCTCAGAGAGTTTTAAATCAATTAATAGTTCAGGAATTATTAAATCAGGAAGCAAAAGAAAGAGGAATTAAAGTTTCTAAAAAAGAAGTAGATGAAGCAATTTCAAAAATAATTGAAAAAATGGGCGGCAAAGACCAATTGATGGAAGTTTTAAAAACAAATAAAGTATCAGTTGCTCAATTTAAGGAAGATGTAAAAACCCAAGAAAAAATGCATAAATTAGCTAAAAGTATAGTAAAAACAAAAGTAACAGATAAAGATTGCAAAGATTTTTATGACAAAAATATAGACAAATTTAAAAATCCTGAACAGGTAAGAGCATCTCATATTTTGATAGAAGCAAATCCTTATCAAATCCAACAGGCAATAGAAACAGGATCAAAAGAAAAATTATCTGAAAATGAAGTAAAATCAAAAATAGAAGCAAGATTAAATGAACAAAAGGCATTAGCAGAAAGATTATCAAAAGAATTACAGGCCGACGCTTCTAAATTTAAAGCTTATGCAAAGAAATATTCAGCAGATACAATTTCTGCAAAACAAGGAGGAGATTTAGGATTCTTCTCAAAAGAAAGAATGGTTCCGGAATTTTCAAAATATGCATTTTCAGCAAAACCAAACAAAGTATCTGATCCTGTAAAAACACAATACGGGTATCATATAATAGTAGTAACAGATAGACGTGCTGCAGGTACTGTACCTTATGAAAAAGCAAAATCAGATATTAAAGAATTTCTGAAAACAGAAAATGAAATAAAAGCCCTTGATGATTTAACAAATTCATTAAAGAAAAAATCAAAAATTGAGATATTAGATGAACAATATGATCCGGAAAAAATAAATAAAAAACTAATGGAACAATTAGGAAAATTAAAACAAAAAGCAGTAAATCCGGAAAACTCACAAAAAACAGCATCTAAAAAGAAATAATATAAAATTAATAAAAAATTATTGCCTTGTATTTTTTATACGAGGCAATTTTTTTATACAAAAATACTTTATATATATGTAAGGGTTAAAGGTTAGTTATTTTTATGGAAAAAACGGTAGAAGATATTTGTAATTTATTGTCTGAAAAATCTTTAAAAAAAATGATTTTGCAGCCCAAAAAACATAACAGAAAAACATTAAGTTCAAGTGTAGAATATATGGATTCTACTGATATTTTGAATGGTTTTACATCAGTATATAAAAGTAATGAATCTGATTTTAAAGTTCAAAAAATTGCAAAAGAACTTGCTTTTGCAATTGACAGAAACTCTGTTGAAAAAATTAAAAATTTAAAAATAAAGTATGGAAATCAAAAAGAATTTATAAAAGCTAAAACCCTTTTAAATAATAAATGTAAAGAAGTTTGGAATGTATATGAACCAATAGATAAAATGCCAAAAGAGGCAATGAAATCGCTTGGAATTACAAATCAGCCGGATTTGGATTTTTTATTAGAAAATACAATAAAAATTTATGAAAAAGATGGTGGAAATACTACGTCGTATACAATTTCAGGAATATTAAAAAATAAAAATATGTCATATACAATTGAAGATGTTCATAAATATCTTGTTGAAAAACATTTAAAAGAAAAAATAGAATATAATGCTAAAACCCTTACATATCTTATTAAAGAGCATAAATATAACAAACAAAAATTACAGCAGCTTGGCGCAAATGACAAAATCATTTCCCAAATTCTTAAAAATTTATCTTTAAAAGAAAGATTAACTTATGTATTTGCGTTAAAATAACATTAATGAAAATAGATACATTTAAAGTAGAAGAGTGGTTTAATGAATATGAACACAAGGCAAGATATGACCTTGGGGATACCTGTGCTGAACCATTTTCGATAAATGAACTGTTAGAATTTTGTTCAAAAGACAATAAAACAATAAATGAAATTTTTGCCAAAAAGCTAAATTATGGTGATATTCATGGTTCTCAAAGATTAAAAAAAGCAATATGTAGTCTTTATACAAAGCAAAAAGAGGGAAATATTACTGTTACACACGGTGCGATTGGTGCAAATCAATTAGTTATTCAATCGATTGTTGAAAAGGGGGATAAAGTTGTTTCAATAATACCGACTTATCAGCAACATTACTCAATACCAAAATCTTTAGGTGCAAATGTCAAACTTTTTTATTTAAAAGAAAAAAATAACTGGTTACCGGATTTAAAAGAATTAGAGCATGCAGTTGGTGTTGATACAAAACTAATTTGTATGAATAATCCGAACAATCCGACAGGAGCCGTAATATCAGATGATACACTCAAAAGAATTGTAGAAATAGCACGAAAATCAAATGCATATATACTTTGTGATGAGGCTTACAGAGGTTTAAATCATTGTGATAATCATTTTTCAGAATCTATTGCCGATATTTATGAAAAAGGTATTTCTACAGGCAGTATGTCAAAAACATTTTCTCTTGCCGGTTTGCGACTTGGCTGGGTTGCAGCAGGAGAAGAAATAATAAAAGAAATTAATCATCAAAGAGAATACAATACGATTAGTGTGGGGATTTTGGATGATTATTTTGCATCAATTGCAATAGAAAATAAAGCAAAAATAATAAAAAGAAACATTGATTTGATAAAAACCGGAAAACAAATTCTAATGGATTGGGTTAATTCTGAACCAAAAGTCAGATGTGTTGAGCCAAAAGGCGGAACAACCGCATTTGTTGGCTATAATTTTGAGATGAAATCAACAGACTTATGTAAAAAGCTTCAAGATGATACGGGCATAATGATTCTTCCGGGAGAAACTCTTGAGCTTGACGGGTATTTAAGAATAGGTTATGCAAATCATTTTGAAACATTAAAAACAGCACTGGAGATGTTTTCTCACTGGATGAATAAAAATATTTAACCATTTTGTAAACAAATGTAACAAACATCTCAACTTTTTTGAATAATTACTAAAGATTATTAAAAAACATGCCGAAACTATTCTTGTGAGTAAAAGATAGGAGACCGGATTATGGCAATAGAATTTAACAGATTCGGACAATTTAATTACAATGTTGTTGTAGGTAAAGAAGCAACAAAAAAAGCGCAAGAAACAAAAGATGAAGAAGTAAAAGAAGTTGCGAAACAAGCATCTACATTCAAGGGTTTGGAAGATGAAACAGATTTATTAACACAAACAGCACAGAACATTTATGGTGTTCAGATTGCTAAATATTCTGCTCAGGATAAAACTATGGCAGATGAAACAAATGATATTTTGGCAGCTTTGGGATATGGAAACTACAAAGTTTCTCCGGAACAGGTTGCAAGTGTTGCAAACGGAGTTAATACAGTAGTTCTTCCGGGGTTAAAACTTGCTGAAGATGGAGCTGTTGCAGCTCATATTGCGGATCCTAACGGACCGTTTGCAGAGTTATTTGCATAAAAGACTTATAAATATATATTTACTCACATTTTACAGACCGATGAATAATCGGTCTTTTAATTTGTTATTTGCACAAAATATGTTTTTGGGGGAAAATTATTTAAGAAAAGAGGGAATAAATAATGGAAATAAAAGCAGTAATATTAGCAGCCGGAAAAGGTACAAGAATGAAATCGGAAACAACTCCGAAAGTTTTACATCAAATCATGGGTAAAACATTATTAGGTTATGTTTTGGATAATGTAAAACATATTTCTAACGGTGAATTTGTAATTGTCGGTCATCATGCTCAGGAAGTCGAAGATTTTGTAGCAAATAATTATTCAACTGCAAAAACAGTATTGCAATCTCCTCAACTTGGGACAGGTCATGCTGTTTCAATGGTTTGTCCGGTGTTGGAAGATTTTGAAGGTTTAGTTTTGATACTTTGTGGAGACACTCCTCTTATAAGACAAGAAACCTTGGAAAAATTTGTTAAATTCCATGAATTTAAAAAATCAGATATTACTGTAATGAGTACTATTTTTGATAATCCGACAAATTACGGCAGAATAATAAGAGAAAACGACAATTCTTTGAAATGTATTGTAGAAGAAAAAGATGCAACGGATGAACAAAAAGCGGTAAAAGAGGTTAATGCCGGAATTTATTGTTTAGACTGGGGAAAAGTAAAATCTGCATTTGGTCAGTTAAAAAGTAACAATGCTCAGGGCGAATATTATCTTACGGATATAATAAGCTGGGGCAAAAATAACGGTTTAAATGTAAATGCTTATATTTTACCTGATAGTGATGAAATATATGGTATAAATTCTCGTTCAAATCTTGCAACAGCAACAAAGATTATGAATAAACGAAATCTTGAAAAATATATGGAAAACGGGGTTACGATTGTTGATCCTGATTCAACATGGATTAGTGAGGATACTCAAATTGGTCAAGACACAATAATTTATCCCGCAACATATATTGAAGGTAAAAATATCATTGGTAAAAACTGCAAAATCGGACCTTGTGCGCATCTGCGGGGAGATGTAGAGGTTTTAGATAATGTGAAGATTGGAAATTTTGTAGAAGTTAAAAAATCTGTAATTTCTTCAAATACAAATGTCGGACATTTATCTTATATTGGAGATAGTGAACTTGGTTCAAGGGTAAATATAGGGGCAGGAACGATTACTGCAAATTACGATCCGATTACAAAAACCAAATCAAAAACAATTTTAAAAGATGATGTAAAAATCGGTTCAAATTCTGTTTTAGTTGCGCCGGTAACTGTTGAAAAAGGTGCAAATGTCGGGGCAGGTTCTATTATTACAAAAACAATACCTGCGTGGGCATTAGCAATAACAAGAGCACCTTTGAAAATTCTTGAAAACTGGGTTGCTAAAAAATTGGGATAAACAGAAAGTATTTATAAATTTTCAAAAATAACACTTTCATAATCAAAATTGTCTGAATACTTTTCATCAATTTTATTATAGTACGCATTGTGTCTAATTCTCATACAATATGCAATCATTTGTATAGCCAAATTTAGTGCAATGATTTCATTTATAATTTTGCTATCAATTTCAAAAAATTTTTCTTCGAGAGTTTGGGCAATAATTTGACTAATTCTATTTATTGCCATAATTGCATGCTTTTCTTCTATAAGATAATCTTCCATAAATCTCCTTTTATATATCAGTGTCACTGGTTGTATCAATATCAGTATAGCTGATAATAAATTTATGGACAAAGAATATTTACAAAAATTTGCAAATAATTTAAAAAAAATAAGAAAAGAAAAAGGTATAAAACAAGACGACTTTTTAAATGTTGATGGTATTTCTCGTTCGCTTGTTTCAATGGTCGAAACAGTCAAATCCGATATTACCTTGTCAAAATTAAAAATTATTGCCGATGTAATAGGTGTTGAGCCAAAAGATCTTTTAGATTTTAAATAATTTTATAAAATAAAAAATTTACCCCCTGATTTGAACAGGCATGATTAAACAAATGAAATCTTCGTCGCTGTTTGGTCTTAGTACTGTTGCAGATAAAGGTGCATTCAAACCGATTACAACTTCATCACTTTCAATTATTCTTAATGCATCTAATACAAATCTATAATTAAATGCAATGAGAAGTTCTTCATCTGTATATTGAACATCAATTGTATCTTCTGATTTACCTGCATCAGGAGTATCAGCACTTAGTGTTAACTCATTATCAGCAAAATGCATTTTTACGATACTTGTTTTATCGTTGACCATTACAGAAACTCTTTCTAATGCTGATATAAGTTGTGAAACATTAACAACAGCTTTTTTAGGACTTTCAGATGGTATAAGTTGGTTATATCTAGGGAATTGACCTTCTAAAAGTCTTGATATTGTAAGAATTTTTTCTGATTTAAATATAATAGTAGATTTATCTTTGCAAATTTTTATTGAATCTTCATCAATAAATGAACTCATTTTTAGTAATTCATTTAATGTTCTTGAAGGTATAATCAATTGAGTCTGTTCTTTTATGTCGCTTGTAATCTTTTCTCTCACTCTTGCAAGTCTGTTGCCGTCTGTAGATGCAATTTCCAAAATCCCGTCATTAAATTCACAAACGATACCGGATAAAAGATTACTTACTTCATAACTTGCAGCAGCAAATCCTGCCTGTTTAATACCTTTCAGGAACGGATTTAATTCAACATCAAAACATTTATCATCATCTGCTTTATAGTTGAAAACATCGGACGGAAATTCATTAGAAGAAATACCAATAATATCAAATTTAGATTTCTTACAGGTTATAGAAACATTCGTGCTTCCTTCTTCAACTTCAACAGTAACCAAATCATTATTCAGTTTAGAGACAATTTCATTTAATTTTTTTGCAGGAAGTGTAATTTTTCCTTCTTCCTGAACCTGAGCGTCAACTTTTGTAATTACCGTTAAGACCAAATCTGTTGCAGTTAATCTGATTTGATTATTTTCCAAAGTTTCAATCAAAATATTGTATAATACAGGCTGAACAGCTTTTTGTGAAGTTGCTCTTTCAACAATTCTGAT
>CACXDL010000096.1 GCA_902766395.1 uncultured bacterium | reverse complement strand
AATATTGATAATAATTAGTAAAATTAGCATATTTAAATTTTTCTGGGAATTTGTGTTACTTTTTCTGCTTTCTCATGTTAATTAACATTTTTAGTATTTTTTGCGGGAGCAGATAGGGGCGGAGTTTGGCTGTTTTTATGACAAACATTGATACGGTTTACTTGAAATATATTCACCAAAACATATCAGTTGGATTTCGATTGATAATTTAAATTTCCTGCCAAAAATGTATATTTACTAAGTCCTCACACAGATATCCATGTTCTTTTCTCATTGCTTCAAACAATTTTTGCTTTAATTTTTCTAATTCCGGAGTTAAAGTTTTTATTTCTTCAAATTTATGTCCCGGATGCAATAAAATTTCCTGTTCACGCTGTGCTAAATTCAAATTTCCTAATTTTTCTTGCATTTTTTCAATTTTTGATCCGTGCTTTGTTAATATTATATTATATCTTTGTTTATAGGGTCTAAACTTATCGGCGTGACAAACAGCTCCAAATGGTGTACTTGCACTCGAAGTAAAAGCTTCCGGTGACGAATTAAACCAGCCATATCTATATACTATACCTTGATACTTTCCATATACTTTATCTAACTTCTTTAAAGCATAATCTGTTAATCTTACATAATCTTTTATAATATCTTCGGTAAATCCTGAGTTTGGTGATAATTTACCTTCTCTTAGATAGCTATTTATATAGGAGTGAATATCCGCAGTATGTGAATATGGCATAAGTCCTATTTCATATAGATTTGCGCCTTCAATATTCCAATCTTTGTTCCAACTGCTATCTTTTTTTAATTTTTCTAAAACCTTAAAAAACTCTTCATCTGATTTTATTGCACTGATATTAGTCCCTGAAATATTACCAGCTGGAATTTGAGCTATCTTTACATTACACTTTGGTTTCTCCTCAGGAATAATTTCTGACTTAACCTTTGGTTTAGTTTTATTGATTTTTAATTTATTTGATAAACTCTTAATATGTTTACCTTTACAGAAAATTAAATCAGCACCTACGGCTAGTAAAATTGCAATTCCTGTACCTATTGCTACATTATTGCCTGTTGAAAACTCTTTTTGTACATTCTGGGATAATCCTATTGTATCAGTTTTACCAATATCACCTCTGAATGACATTGGTTGTAATTGTCTATTACCATAATTTACAGTATATACTGGGAAATAATTATCTGCTATTTTACTAAACATAAACCTATTTTTTTTATCACCTACTACATACATAAAGTAATTTGGGGCTCAAAAATTGACTAATTGTAAAACGCTTAATCAGAATTGTTACAATTCAATTTTTTCCAAAAGGTGCAAACTATCTGTATAACGAAACCATACCATCTGTCATTTTAGAGCGGATTTGCGGACGGACGGAGTGAAACGAGTCTGGATAGCGAGGAAATTGAGCGAGCTGCAACAATTAAACATAAAACTTTTTTATTCATCAAAACCCCATTTATTCTTCGTTGTAATTTAAAAACGATTTAATTTTACTATTTGTTCATTAATTTACAAAATATATTAAGTTTCATTATTTAACACTTAGCTAACAAAGTTTAAAAATTAGCTAATATGGGGTAAAAAAAAGACTGGTATACCAGCCTTTTTTAATTATTATTTTATTTTATTTTATATGGAATATTGTATGACAAGGTTGCTTCAATTTGTGTGCTGTGATCATCATAAAACTCATCACCTCTGGCATATGAATAGCCACCTTTAACTCCGATATTAAAATTCTTTACTTGGTAATCAACCTTTCCCTCTATAAATCCAATTGAATTATTCCCTGATTTAATGTAACCGGCGTCAAGATTAACATTAAAATTTTTTTTAGGGTTGCTGTAGTAACCTGTAAATATAGCATGGAACGCATCAACAGGTTTAGACCCCTGTGCTGCAATTCTATCATTTAGAACGACTAAATCTGCATCAATTGTTTTACCATCAGCCCATTTTTTACTAAATTCAACACAACCACCAAAGGTTAATTTAGCTGCTTCTTCAGAATTTTCTGTTCCGGAGTAACTATATAATCCAAGCACTGGAGATACAGTTAAACGAGTATTTGTTTTAGGGTTATTTATAAGATTAACACCGTATTCTGATATAAAACCACATTTTGTGTCATCATATTCAAAATCAACATCAAAACCAGACCCATATTTACTTTTTACACTTTTAATTTTATTATCTTCATCTTTTGCCTGTTGTATTTCTTCGCTTGATTCTGAAGGTAGTTTTATATGATGTGGTTCAATTTTTTCATCAACAGGAATGTCCATTTCATCCTCATGTTTTCTATCAATAATGTCCACTTTTAACTTCATATTACTTTTTGATACAACTTCACCAGTCTCTGTATCTTTTACAGTTATAGTACGTCTCATTAAGTCAAATCCCATTTTAGAGGGTTTGTGTATACCGCTAACATTGATGTCAAGCATTTTATCAGAATCATTATAATATGTTGATGAAACACCGCCGCCTAAAATTAAATCTTTAGTATTATAACGCGCATTTACTGAAAAATTTCCTGATATTTTACCTTTATTATTTTCATTTTGAACATATGTACTGTCTTCATCTGATTTCTCTTGCGATTTTGAATAAGAATTTTCATAATTAATTGAAGCACTAGCATCGATACCAAAATTTTTCCTTTTATTTTGCCACGAATTATTAATGTTTAGATTAGTTGTACTAGTTGTTTCTGATTTTGATGCTTCATAAGTATGAGTTATACTTCCACTTAAAAGCCCATCTTCAGGTAAATCATTATTCAAACTTTTGATGTGTTCTTTCCCAACATTATCAATGTTATCTAATGCTTCAGTAAGATTGTTATTTGTCAATGAGCTGCCTGGTTTTGAATTTAAACCTACATTTTTTCTTACTAAGTTTCTGTATGTATTATTTAATGAACTTCTGCTATCATTAAATTTACTACGAGAATTTGCATTTTTTTGTGTAGCATTACTTGTTGCAGCTTCATTTGCAGCTTTATCCTTTTTACTATCAGGTTCCTCTTCAGGATGTTCAACTACAAGCCCGGTCATTGCTTTATTCGTTTCTTTATTTGATGGTGCTCCAACAGGAATCGTAACACCTGCATTTAGTAAAATAGTTCTTGATTCGTCTAAAACTTTTTCGCCAAATATTTTATATCTATTTGCACCTTGAATACCATCAACTCTTAAATTATCCATAATATCATCCCCTATATATCCCCGGTATATACATAAAATATTTTTGATATATAAAATTGACAAAATTGAAAATTATCTTAAGAAATATTAATATAAGTTGACAAAATAAAAATAGAAGAGTATTATTACATTTGTAGTATTTGATAATAATATCCTTCTTATAACTACTATATGCGCAAGACCTCAAAGAGGTCTTTTATTTTTTGCATATTAAACTTTTATAATATAAACCTGTTTTTGTAGTAGCAAGTCCTGCTTCTGAACTCTCTTTTAACATCGGAGACATCAATGCACCGGTTTGTGCCATAGCATCAACAACTTCATCTATAGGGATTTTTGATTCTACTCCTGATAATGCAAGTTCTGATGCTGTAATTGCAAAAACAGCCATAAAAGGGTTTCTTTTAACACAAGGGACTTCTACAAGGCCTGCTACCGGATCACAGGTTAATCCAAGAACATTCTTCAGGGCAAGAGCAGATGAATTTAATATTTGATAAATGTTGCCGCCTCTAATTTGCGTTATTGCAGCTGCAGCCATAGCACTTGCAACGCCACATTCTGCCTGGCAACCTGCTACAGCACCAGCCAGAGCCATTTTCGCAGAAACAATACGACCTATTTCACCTGCTGTAATTAGTGCATTTAGCTGGTCATCAGTATTATATTTATATTCTTCACTGATACTTATTAATGCGGCAGGCAAAATTCCACAAGATCCGGCAGTAGGACATGCAACTATTTTACCCATTCTTATATTTTCTTCGCTTGTAGCCAGTGCATATTCTATAACTTTTTGAAACAATGGTCCAAACATTGAATGATTTTTATTATAAAATTTCTTTACCTTATAACAATCATCTCCACACATCCCACTTACTGATAACTCGTTTGAATTTATACCGATAGAAATCGCCTCTTTCATTGATTTAAGAGCGTTCATTACTACATTTCTAACTTCGTTTTCCGAAATATCTGCTTCTTTTGCCATATTATATTGGGCTATTTCGTAAATATTCTTCTTTGATGAAACACAGTATTCACACAACTGCTTAAATGTACTTATATTTCTATCCATGCTATATTCCTAATTTTTCCACATATGTCACAAAATACACATCTTTTATATTTTCAATATCAGATATGACAGTGCTATTTAAAGGGCTATCAATACATATGATCATTGATGCATCTTGTCCTTTAGCATTTCTGTCACAATCTAAAGATGCAATATTTACATTTTCATCCTGCAGCATTTTTGTTACAGCAGAAACCATACCCGGTTTATCTTTGTAAACAATAATTATAGTATCATAGTTCCCCGAAAGAGAAACTTTAAATTCGTTTATTTGCGTTATCAAAATATTTCCTGCACCAACAGAATCTCCGGATATAAACATCTTTTTATCCCCGTCAATTTCAATGTCAACAGAATTAGGATGCCTTCTGAAATTATCTTCATAATTAAATGAATAATCAACATTTTTTGATATAGAAGAATTAAAAATATCTTTAATTCTTCTATCGTCAACACCTAATCCAAGTATACCAGCCAGTAAACCTTTATCTGTTCCGTGTCCTGTACCGGTATGCGCATATGAATTATACAGTGTAAAAATTACTTTCTTTGGTTCTGTTTTGTATATGTGACGGGCCAAAAGTCCTAACCGAACAGCACCGGCAGTGTGTGAACTTGAAGGGCCAACCATAACAGGCAGAATTATATCAAATAATGTAGATTTCTTCATTTTATTTTAACCTGTTTTTTGTGATAAATAGCATAACAGCTTCATCCTTGTCTCTTGGGGATCTTAATGAATCCTTCCTCAATTTGTAATCTTTAATTTTTGAATCTACAAAAAATTTATTATATATAGACAGTCCAATATACATAACAAGAGAAAAAGCAAATAAACCAATCATAACCAATGCAAATTTTGCAATGGTTATTTTTAGCAACGGTAATTGTGCAGAATTAACTTTTGCATATGCACAAGAACAATTCAAACACAACAAAACTGCTATAACAATAATATTTCTTATGCTATTCTTCACTTTCAGCCTTCTTTTTTGTTGTTCTTGTTTTTTTTGCAGAACCGCGATTTGGTCTTTTTGATTTTTTAGGTTCTTCAAGAGATTCTGCTTTTACTTCAGAGATTTCGTTAGAAACGACTTCTTTTTCTGCCTTTTTAGTTGTTTTACGACCTTTTTTGACAGGTTTCTTCTTTGGTTCTTCTGTCTGGACAGTTTCATTATGGGATTCTTCATCTATGGAAGCGTGTATAGAAGCTTCCCCAGAATTTTCAACCGGAGTTGAAGATTTTTTATTTCTGTCAAATTTATTACGTTTATTTTTTCTGTTGCTTTCTTTCCTTGATTCCTGCGCATTTGCAGCATTTACAGATGGTTCAGTTTCAATAACAGTTTTTTCAGTTTGTTCAGTCTCTTGTTCTGTAATTTGCCCCTGAGTCAGGTTATTATTTTGCTGTTTAACGTTAAACTTATTATTTTTCTTAAATGCGCCTGATGGTAATTTAACCTTTGCAGCTTTTGCCCTGTATTCACCCTCCGCAACAGGAGTTGCAAAATTAAAATCAATAATTGAGCATCCTGATCCTTGACAGTGAGGACACTTTTTGGTAAATATTTCAGCCAAAGATTGCCCTTGTCTGTGTCTTGTAAGCTCAACTAACCCCAAATCTGATAACTGACCAACCTGAGGTTTTGCTTTATCTGCTTCAAGCGCAATTTCTAACTCTTCAAGCATCGCCAATTTATCAGCACGAGAGGTCATATCAATAAAGTCAACTATTACCATACCTCCGATATTTCTTAAGCGAAGTTGTCTTGCAATCTCATGCACTGCTTCAATATTAGTTTTTAAAATCGTTTCATCCTGAGTTGAAGAGCTTACAAATTTTCCGCTGTTTACATCAATTACAGTTAAAGCCTCTGTTTGCTGGATAAACAAATACCCTCCTGACGGCATATTAACCTTTACATTTAACGCAGCCTTAATTTCTTTGTGAATATCCATCGCAACCAATAGCGGATCAGTGCCCTTATACAGCGTAACTTTCACTCCATTATTCATGTGCCAATTTTGTAGAATATTCTGAACTCTGTTTAACGCAAATGGAGTATCTACTATAATTTCTGAAACATCTTCAGTACAAGCTTCTCTAATAACTTTATATAATAAATCCTGATCACGGTATATTAAACTTGGAGCATCTAATGTTTCAGATGAAGAAATAATATTATTCCATTTTTCCAAAAGTATTTCCAAATCTTCCTGTATATCTGATTCTGTTTGACCTTCTGCCTCTGTTCTGATAATAACCCCGACTCCGACAGGCTTAATTAAATTAATAATGGCTTTTAATCTTGCTCTTTCACGAGAATTTTCAATTTTTTTGCTTACGCTGACTCCAGGTTCATAAGGCATTAAAACTAAAAATCTGCCAGGCAAGCTTATTTCTGTTGTAACTCTTGGGCCTTTGTGACCTGTAGGCTCTTTTACAACCTGTACAACCAATTTTTGTTTTGGTGATAATTTCTCTTTTAATGTACCTTTACCCATTACATCTTCAGCATGTAAAAAACCCATTTTGTCCGTTCCGACATTAACAAATGCGGCATCAATACTCGGTAAAATATTATCTACACTAGCAAGATATACATCACCCAGCAACACATCTCCTCTTTGTATAAAAAAATCAGTAACTTTTTTATTTTCTGTTAATGCTGCAATATTATCTCTTTCAGCAATAATAATTTTTTTGTCAATAAATTGTCGTTCATTTTGTTGTCTTCTGTTGTTCATAAATCTTTCCTTTTCTATAAAACGTGCAGGTTCTCCGTTAGAAATTTAGTTCGGGTAATGTCAAATACCACACCCGGCGCTATATAATCCATTAGCGTATCGGCTCTTAAAGGAGGCACGTTTGTACTCTTACCTGTCTTTAACGTTATGAATAGACTTCCGTTTTCAAACCAGTATTCACCTATTGAATTTTTATAGTCTATTGTTTTGTCTAAACCTTTTTTTGTTTTTTTACCGATTAAAATCTTATCGGAATTCAAAACTGTGATTGTATTATATATGAATTTGTCAAAATCGTAAAGAGATTCATTAAAAATTTTAACCTTATACTCTGCCCATGAAACAGTATCCTCAATAGATGGGGTGTTATTAGGTATTTTTTCAATACTTATAATATCAGATTCTTTAGGTAAAACTTTAATTAATTCTTCTTTAATAAGAGAAATATCAGTATCCTCCCACAAATTAAGATCTACAAGTTCAGTAATACTCTCGCAAAACAAAGGCAATGCTATACCCATTGAAACCTTCATTTTAGGATTATAACCGTAAGAGTATGCAACATTTAAATCAGATCTTTGAAGCGCTTTTAGAAATGTGTTTTGCCAATCTAAATGAGAAAAATATCTTAAAATACCCGTTTTAGTCAGTTTTATTCGATACCTAAAAATCTCTTTAATATCTTTCTGGTCTAAATCTTCAATCTTCCGTTTTTCCATCGTTGTAAACTTCTGAGCTTTTTCCGAAGCAGTAAAAGGTTTTGCCATCACTTTATGAGCATTCAAGTTTTTACATACACCGCAATTAACACAATTTGTCTGGCAAGTCGGTACAACAGACGGAGAATTATCACCAACTGCGTGTGCAGCATTATACTCACTTATAAGCCAGGATTTATCAACTCCTGTATCAATAAAATCCCAAGGTAAAGATGAATCCAGATCATATTTAGTTTGCGCTAATTTTTCAAGATTTAAACCCAATTCACCTGCAGTATCAAACCATAGATTTTTATCGAAATTTTCACCCCAAGAAGCCAAATACACACCCTTTTTGTAAAGAGCTTCAATATATGCGCAAAAATTACTATCAGCACGCGTTAAAACAGTTTCAAGCAAAGAAAGATATCTGTCGCTGTAATTTATTTTAACCCCTTTTATTCTGGATACTCTTTCCATTAAATAATCAATATGAGCCTTAACCTCTTCCAAACTCATCTGAGGACACCATTGGAAAGGAGTAAAAGGTTTTGGAACAAAAATTGATAATGTGCATGTTAAATCAAGAGAATGTTTTAATTCTTTTTCTTTTTTTAACAATTTTGAACGATATCTGATAGAAGATAACAAATTTGCCATTTCATCCATGTCTTCAATAGTTTCTGTTGGCAAACCACATATAAAGTATAATTTTACTCTGGACCATCCATTTTCATAAAGAGTTAAAACAGCATTTATAATTTGATCCTGCGTAATATTCTTTTTAATAACATTTCTTAATCTCTGGCTTCCTGCCTCAGGAGCAAGTGTCATTGTAGATTTTCTTACACTTTGAACTAAATTAGCCAATTCCAGATTAAATCCGTCTATTCTTTGGCTAGGAAGGGTTACTGACACTTTTTTTTCATTAAAATCAAGAGATAATTCTTTTATAACCTCGTTTATATTTGCATAATCATTTGAAGACAAAGATAAAAGAGAATATTCATCATAACCTGTATTTTTTACCAATTCTTTAGTAACTTTTATTATATCCTCTGCTTCTCGTTCTCTTACGGGCAGAGTAACATGTCCGGGTTGGCAAAACCGGCACATTCTTCCACAGCCGCGACGTATTTCAACAACAGCTCTGTCTTGTATAGAAGATGAAAAAGGAATAGGATAAGACGTAGCTGCAGTCTCGTTTTCTAACTGTGCTATACGCTTTGTAACTTTACCGCCGACTAAAGCAGACCAGCGCCCGCACTTTTCTCCCTCACAAAGAGCTTTAATCCTTTCGGAGCGCGGTAAACCTTTTGTTTTTTCTATAATTTTGCAAACTTCAAGTATTGAATCTTCTCCATCACCAATTAAAAACACATCTATAAAATCTTGCATTGGTAAAGGATTAAATGCACAAGGCCCTCCGGCTATTATAATTGGATCATCATCAGACCTGTCAGCATTTTTGTAGGGGATACCAGCCATATCAAGCATTTTTAAAACAGTCGGATATGCCATTTCATATTGTAGAGAAAAGCCTATTACATCGAACTCTTTAAGCGCTCTTTTTGACTCTAATGCATACAAAGGGGAAGGACTAAAATCTTTTTCAGGTGCATAAACTCTGTCACACATAAATTCATGATGTTTATTGACAAGCTCATATAAAATACGAACCCCTAAATTTGAGATCCCAATCTCATATTTATCCGGAAAAGCAAGAGCCATACGAACATTTGCGCTCTCAAAATCTTTATTAAAAGATAAATATTCTCCTCCAACATACTGATATGGTTTAAAACATTTATTTAACGACTCATTATACTTTGAAAAAAAACACACTTCGGCTAACTCTCCAAAAATCAAACTATATCTTCAGGAAAATATTTGTCTATTTCAATAATCGTTCCGTCTAAAGTATTTTCCTCAAAGGATTTTATAAACTTAAATAAATCTTCATTTGGCACATCATATGAGTATAAAACAATTTCTTGTTCAATTTCTCTCATAACAGTAACCATATAATGACATTTAGAGCGGTACTTTAAAAGAGAATCTTTTCGGAATTTATTACCGTTGGAATCCTTCTTTGTTTTAATATAGTTAAAACCTGCGTAATATTTAATCTTTTTTTTCTCTTCAATATTTTCTTTGAATTTGTGCTCAGAAAAAAGATTAATTACATTTTTATTTATGTTATCAGACACAAATATCCCCCTGTATTCATTTAACAACAGATTTTAGATAAAGTCCAAATATTAAGAAAGTTTCTTCATAAATTTTTGCACTTTTAATGCCGTTTCACGTCTGATATCATCCGGACAGAGTCTTAAATATTCAATTGCATGAGATACTTTAATATTTTTGTCATACCATCTGCGCATAATATAATTGTATTGATCTTCCAAACTCATTTCTTTAAGTTCTACATCTTTTAATAAATCGTCAATGATGTATTCTGCGCACCTGACTTGCAACTCTTCGGGTAATTTTTCCATATCATTAATAGTTTTTGAAACAATTACATCTGCATCATACCAACGTTTAAACATTTTCATAAATATACCCTCATAATTAATTATGTTAAGAATATTAAAGCAAATTTTATAAAAAAAGTAAAATACTTAACAAAAAAATACTTTATATACATGTAAAGGTTAAGGTATAGGTTATTTTATATGGACAACAGCGCATTATACGGTTTAAGGAATCCGGCATTTACAGATGATATTGGAATGACTATGATAAATCGCCAATTCCCGTCAAATATCGACTCAATTACTGGCTGCTCTTTTAATGCAGATCTTGAAAATTTAAAAATTAATCCTGGTCAGCCAGGTGAAGATACATATAACAACAAACCAAATAAGAAAAAATCCGGATGGAAAAATTTCTTATTAGGAAGTGCGATTGCAACCGGTTTAGCAGCGGTCGGATACGCTTTGTTTAAAAAAGTTCCGGCGGTGAAAACGGCAGTTATGAATATAATCTCTAAAATCAAAAAATAATAATTTCCCGTAATAGAAAAGTTAGTGTGTTAGTAGGCAAGATGAACATCTTGCCTTTTTATTTTGTTTTGGTTTATATAATAGATAAAATGTTTTATTTATTAGGAGGTTAATTATGGCTAAAGATTGCAGTTTTGATATCGTATCTGAATATGATAAGCAAGAAATGGTAAATGCTGTTGATCAAGTAAAAAGAGAACTTACATCGAGATTTGATTTTAAAAATTCAAATTCACAGGTTGAACTTGATGTAGAAAAGTCTATTACAGTTACAACTGAAGACGAAATGAAATTAAGAAATATTTTGGATATCATTCAATCAAAATTTTCAAAAAGAAACCTAAGCCTAAAAATTCTTGACGGTCAAACTATTGAAAATGCTCTTGGAGGAAATGTAAGACAGGTATTTCTCCTAAAAAAAGGGTTAACAACCGAATTAGCCAAGAAAATAGTTGCAGATATTAAAAATTCAAAACTTAAAGTACAGGCATCTATTCAGGGAGAGCAAGTCAGAGTTTCAGGCAAAAGTAAAGATGATTTGCAATCAGTAATACAACTGATAAGGCAAAACGAAGACAAATATGATGTTCCTTTGCAGTTTACCAATTACAGATAACAAAATTAAGGGTTGGTCATCTGACTAACCTTTTATTTATCAATTCTCAGCACTTCATATATGTCCATTTTCTTTGCTTTTCCTCTGATTTGGACCTCTTTAATTTTAATAACATCTGCAATCTCAGAAATATAATTGTATGTTGTGCTACTTACCAACAAATTTGTCTTATAAACTTTATTATAACTTTCAATACGACTTGCCAAGTTTACAGTATCACCTATTACTGTGTACTCCATACGAGTTTCAGTACCTATATTACCAATAAATACTTCGCCTGTATTTATTCCTATTCCTATTTCAATTTTAGGTTTTCCCTCAAACAACCATTTCTCTCTTAAATATTCAACTTTTTTAAGCATATCATAGGCACATTTAACAGCATTTTGCGGATGATTTATATCCTGAATAGGTTCTCCAAAAATTGCCATAACTGCATCGCCAATAAATTTATTAATTACACCATTATACTTCCTTATTATTGGCTCCATTTCAGAAAAATATTCATTTAAGATGACTGAAACTTCTTCAGCACTCATTTTTTCACTTAAACTTGTAAATCCCCTTATATCAGAAAATAAAACAGTGACAATGGCCCTTTTTCCACCTAATTTCAAATCTTCAATATTTTTCACAACATCTTTCATTACGTCTTGCGAAATATATTTGCCCATTGCATTTTTAATCATTTCTTTATTTCTGCTTTCAGATAAGAATTTAAAAGAATATGCAAAAACAGCTGTCATAAACTGGCAAAATATGGGTGTTGCATAACTCATAAGGTATCCATTATTAGCAGATACAAAAACAATACACAAATAGACAAAATCCAGGGTTATAATAGAAACTAATCCTTTAAGGAATTTAGTTTTCATTATCAACACATAAGCACTAACAATTAACACAATAAATATAAAAAGCGAAGTCCAAAAATTAATAAAATTTAATGAGTCATTATTTTCAAAATTATTGTAAATAGTAGCTAATATATCAACCCCCGGATGCCTTATTTGCATTGGAGTTTTCAAAACGTCGGCAGAGGGACCTGACATATTCCCACCAATAAATACAGCCTTGTTATTAAAATACGCCGGATCGATCAAGCAATCAGACTTTTTTGTATCATACAGTTCAGGATATTTTTGCGGAGTTATTCCTTTAGATAAAGCGGTATAAGTGTCCAAAATTTTTGAGGCCGAAATGACAGGATAAGTATAATTAGAGATATTCCCGTAAGGTTTGTAATAACGAATCAGATTTGAAAAAGTCCCTTCATAGTAGTTATATTTTATCTTTAAGCCTGTATCAGGAACAAAGATACTCTCACCATTAATTGAAATCTTATTCGTATTATGCGCATACATATACATTTTCAATGCAAGAGATGGATAAAAAGAATCCCCGATCTTTATAACATTTGTAAAATCAATCAGGTACCCCGAGCTTTCTGCCGGATCAGTAATTACTGTTCCATAATTTTTTGTTGCAAGACGTAATGCATTGGAAGCAATTTTAACACCATCATATGGAGAATCTGAAATATTTGTTTTAAGTTCTGTATCAAGAGAAAACCTTTTGCTAAAATCCTTCAAAATTTCTTCGTCATCATTATTGTGAAGAATTTCGGGAATAAAGCCGGTAACAAGATTATTCATTTTTCCAACCTGACTAATAAATTTTTTTTCAGATGGGGACATAACCGTCTCAAATGATTGGGGGATAAAATCAAACCCTACAACTTTTGCTTTTGCATAACTATGAAAATAATCCAATAAATCCGCTAATTTGTCTTTTTCCCAAGGCCAAGCGTATTTTTGAATAGAAAAGTCATCTACAACAACTTCCACAATATTACTTGACGATTTAATATTTGATGCAAATTTAGAGATTAGCATGCCATTTGCATATTGCTCTATAAATACAGATGAAAATATTACACTTATTAACAATAATATAAAGTAAAAAATTATGGCATTTATATAGAATAACTTACTTTTAAGCTTCTTCATGTTAATCTCCTTATTAAATTTATGATATAATAAAATTCAAAAAAAGGCTTAATGTGTATGAATATTAATTTATTAGACAAACTGAGAGAAGATAAAATTTTTCCTATTATAAGAAATCAAAACCCTCAACAGGCTCTTGATACCGCAAAATCAATTATTGATGGCGGGGTCGACATAATAGAAATAACTGTCGGAAATCCTAAAATGTTTAATGTTATAGAAACCCTTTCTAATGATGCCATTATATGTGCCGGTGGAATTATTACGTCTATTCAGGCACAGGCAGCTATAGAGTGTGGGGCAAAAATTATGTCTTCTCCAATATTTCAACAACATCTTGTTAAAATTTCCAAAGATAAAAGAATACCTTTTATTGCGGGAACATCAACAGCAAATGAAGCGTACTGCGCATGGAAAGCCAGAATTCCGATAGTAAAAATATATCCGGCAACAGCACTTGGAGGAGCAGAATATATTGAAAACATGCTTAGACCTATGCCGTTTTTGAATGTCATACCTCAAGGTGATGTTAAACTTGAAGACGTTAAGTCGTATCTAGATGCAGGTGCTCTTGCAGTTGGTATTGGAAGGCATCTGACAAATGCACCATCTTATAATGAAATCACGCAACGAACATTAAAATTGAGAGAAAGTTTAAAATAATTATGAATGAAAATAAAGAATTTGACTTGATTACAATAGGAGAAAGCCTTATTGAATTATCCTCAAACCAAACACTTAAAGATTCTGAGTGTCTGCACAAGTTTTATGGAGGAGATTCAATTGTAACAGCTATAGCCGCCTCAAGACTGAATTCCAGAGTTGGTTTTATTTCTTGCATAGGCGATGATCCTTTTAAAGAGTTTTTACTATCCAGTTGGGATAAAGAAATAATAGATACAACAAATGTCAGAGTCGTTGATGCTCCAAACGGTTTGTATATGGTTTCAAGAAAATCGATAAACGAAAAAGAATTTGTTTACTACAGAAAAAAATCTGCTTCGTCACAATTGTCTGTTGAAGATATAAAAGAGGATTATATTAAAAAAACTAAAATTGTATACGCTTCCGGTGTGACTCAATCTCTTTCTCTAAACGCCAGAGAAGCCGTAAAAAAAGCTTTTCAAATTGCAAAAGAGAATAATATTATTACAGCATATGATCCAAATTTTTCCAGATTAATTTCTACCCCTGATGACGCAAAAGAATACTTTGAAGAAATTATTCCTTATACTGACATATTGTTCATGAGCGCCAAGAATGACAATATTTTATTCGATACAAATTCTATAGATAATATTTCAAAATACCTTGCAGATATAGGAATTTCAGTTTCTGTAATAAAATCAAGTACAGATAGCGGCTATTTTATAAGTAATAAGGGTAATATCTCTTTTGTTAAATTCTATTATGAAAACGTTGTTGACACGACATCATCTGGAGATGCTTTTAACGGTGCATTTTTACACTCTATTGCTCAAGGTTATAATCCAGTTGAAGCAGCTAAGATTGCATCTATAGATGCCGGTTTACAGGCACAGGGGATTGGTGCGGTAAAATCTACACCTCATTACGATGAAGTTTATGAAATATACAAATCAGAGGTTATATAGTAATTATGGCAAAATTTGTTTTATCCGGATACTTTGGATTTAAAAATTTTGGGGATGAAGCAATCCTTTCTGTTCTTATTGATAAATTAAGAACATTTCCAGGGTCAAAAATTACAGTTATTTCTTCAGATCCTCAATACACAAAGGCTATATATAAAGACGTAAATTCTATATACACTTTTAGTATAACAGATATTATCACACAAATAATGAGTTCTGATGTTGTAATTTCGGGAGGGGGAAGCCTTTTACAGGACACAACGAGCTTTAAGAGTCTAATATACTACTTATTAATTATATTTCTTGGTCAGCTTGCGGGTAAAAAAGTAATTATATTTGCGCAAGGAATTGGCCCCATAAAAAATATATTTGGGTTATTTTTAACCATGCAAATTCTCAGACACTGTTCATATGTTAGCGTAAGGGATAAAAAAAGCCATGCACTGCTAAAAACTTGGGGAGTAAAATCAGATTTATTATGCGATCCAATATTTTCATTAAAAGTTAATAATTATGAAAAGGATAATAACACAGTTATAGTCCAATTAAGAGATTGCAAAAATATGAGTAATGACTTTATTGACCGGCTTGCACAAAGTGTATGCAACAATTTTGCAGGTAAAAATCTTGAAATATTATCTTTACAAGATAGTTATGACATAGAAATATGCAAAAAGTTCGAAAAAATTGTAAATATCCTTGAACCCAGCATTAACACAACTGTTTGCTCAAATTTAACAAGTAAAGAAATTATAGATAAGATCTCAAAGTCAAAATATCTTATTGCTATGCGGTTTCACGCAATTATTATTGGCCTGTTGGCAATGTCCAATATTCTTGCAATAAATTATGATATTAAGGTTGAAAAATTAGCAAAGGAATTCAAAATACCTGTAATAGATTTGAAAAAACCATTTAAAAAAGAATTTGAAGAATTGATAAATCAAGACATTGAGAAGATAAACAAAATTACAAATTTAAAGACATTTGATTGGAAAGGTTTTGATAGTATAATAAATAATAACACGGGGGGTGCATAATGAAAGGAATAATACTAGCCGCAGGCGCAGGTACACGCTTATATCCGGCATCTCTACCTATCTCAAAAATATTATTACCAATATACGATAAACCTATGATTTATTACCCATTATCAACATTAATGCTCGCAGGGATAAAAGATATTTTGATAATTACAAATGAAGCTGATCTTCCTAATTTCCAGAAGCTTTTAGGAGATGGTTCGCATATAGGATTAAACATTTCATATAAAGTTCAACCTGTGCAAAGAGGAATCGCAGACGCATTTTTATTAGGAGAAGATTTCATTAACGGTGAAGATGTTGCATTAATTCTTGGAGATAATATCTTTCACGGTTTTGGGTTTTCTACGTTAATGAAAGAAGCAATAAAAAACAACAACGGCGCAACAGTTTTCGGATACAGAGTTCATGATCCTGAAAGATTTGGGGTTGTAGAATTTGATCAGAATAAAAAAGTTATTTCTCTTGAAGAAAAACCTAAAAAGCCTAAGTCAAATTATGCCGTTACAGGATTATATTTTTATGACAAAAATGTATGTAATTATGCAAAAACATTGACATTATCCGATCGGGGCGAATTGGAAATCACAGATCTCAATAGAGTATACTTAGATAAAGGAAATTTAAACGTTGAAATCCTTGGCAGAGGCTTTTCTTGGCTTGATACCGGCACACAAGATGCAATGCTGGAAGCATCAAATTTTGTACATAATATTCAAATGAACAAAGGAGAATTAATCTCCTGCTTAGAGGAAATCGCTCTTAATAAAGGGTTTATCTCGCCCGAAAGCTTAAGTAAAAATATTAGCAAACTGAAAAATAAAAGTTCATATTACAAATACGTCTATAATATAATTGAAGAATTCAAAAATGACTCTGTACTAGTATAAGATTTTATATCATACTCAGAACTTCGTCATAAGTGTCTACTTCCACAATGCAGTTAAACGAATTAAATATTTTTTTATCTACTTCGAGTTCGGTTTTGTTTTCTTTTACCGCAAAAACTTTGATTCCTTTTTTTACAGCTTCTATAACAGGAACGGATCCCAAAGAGTTATATGGCATTACCAGGTAATCTAAATTTGAAATATTTATCCCTTCGTTTATACTTTTGGATATTTTCGGAGCTTGAGACAGTCCCAGTAAAATACAAGGTAAAAAAGTAGGAGTAATGTATTCAGAAGCAGATTTTGGGTTTACAATATCAGGACAAATACTATAATCTTTGAATGCAGGCGAATGTGCACAAGGGACTCTAAACATTTTTGAAATGTCATGAGAAATAATTGCTTCAACCCCTCCAACCGGATCAACACCAATACCCGATGAATATTGACAATTTTGAGTCTCTGGCTCATTAAAAAAACAGACAATTGCAATTGCATCACAACCCTGATTAATTAGTTTTTGTGCGGCTAGTTCTAATGTTGTAATATTTTTAACTGAACCAACAGAAATACCTGAGTCAGATAAATAAAAATCAACACCAACGCTTTCATCAGTAACAATATGACCATATATATCAATACCATATACGGCTTTTACTGCATTTTGAGTATTTATATGAATATTTATAACTTCTTCAGGAATAGATTTATCGTAAATAATCCCCACTCTATTGTTTCTTGAAGGAATCAGGTTAATTTCACCTTTAAAAAAAGAATCCAGAGTATAACCTTCAACATAAAGCATATTGTCTGTAATTCCTGAAAAACCTCCGGCATTTACAACATTTGGATTAACTATTAACATGTTTTTTTGTGCAAATTTTCTTGCATATGGTGAAGCATCTCCTGCATATCCGCCTATATTTGCACCGATACCTGTAGGAACAACAAAAGCCCCTATTTTATCATTTTTGTATGTCATTTATATAATTCTCCAAACCTTTAATTATACCTTCTATTACTGCATCCTGAAATTCCGGTGTACTTAATTTTTCGTCTTCTTCAGGATTTATCATATATGCAACTTCTAACAATACACTTACTGCATTGCTATTACGAATAACAGCGAAGCTTTCACCTTTTATTCCATTATTTTTTGTATTTGCGAATTGATTTATTCCATTCATAATAGCCTTTGCCAATGGTTTTGCCTGCGGATAAAAATAGTACACTTCAGTCCCTGAAATATCTTTATTTGCAAGACTGTCAGATAAAGCATTATTGTGAATACTTATAAATATATCTGCGCCTAAATTATTTGCGAAATCAACCCTGTCATATAAATCTACATATTCATCATCATCTCTTGTCAAATAAACATTTGCGCCCTCATCATTAAGACGGGACTTTAATTTTTGAGCAAGGAGCAAGTTAATTTCTTTTTCCTTTGTTCCAAGACAGCCTATTGTTCCTGTTTCTTTTCCTCCATGCCCAGGATCAATAACAATTTTTATATTTTTTAAAGGTTTTGTTTTATTAATGACAGGAGGTTTCTTCATTTCAATAACAAGAACATTGTCTTCTGTGTAATAACTGGTATATCCAAAAAGTTTATTTTGAGGAAGAGAATCTTCATAACGATAAAACGGGGCGTTTTTCACATTAAATAAATATAAATCCAAGCCCTCATTTTCTGAGATATAGTACGGTAATTTTCTATCTGTAAATACCTTTAAGATGACTTTATTATCCTTTTCTTCGATAATTTTATCAAAAATCTCGCCTGATAAATCATTCTCCTCTGATAATATAATTTGATTTTTTGCAATCCATGCATTATCATCTCTTCCAAGTCTAACATCATAAAAATCACCATATTCTCCAATTATTTCAAGCAGAATACCTGAAGGTAACTGCTGCAATCTGTTTAGCCCCCTATCAACAGGACTTACACGCAATATGGTCTTATCGGTTGTGTAACCATAAATTGAAGGGGTAAAAACATTTCTCTTTACAACAATCGGCACATTTACCTGTTCCGGCCGATATATTACGTACTCAACTTCTTTCCCAGCATCATTCTTTATAATAAATTTATTTTTTCCATAATCTAATTCTACGCTGTGCTTAAAGCCGCCGGTACGGTATAGTTCAACTTTCTCATTGTTTATATATAAAAATTTTTCCGGATTTTCATTACCAATAAAAAAGGTTCTGGGAGAATTTATTGTTACTTTTTCTTTTCTCGGGTAAACTATATTAAATCCGAATGCCGAATTTAAATAAAAAAAACAAAAAGATAAAGACAAAAATATAAATATAAACCTTCTCATAAACAAATCATACAACAATTTATAACTTTCGTAAATTTATTTAATATAAATGATATTTATCATCCGTTATGATAAAATTATAATAAGGGATAGTGTATGAAAAAAGAAATACGAAAAGATAAAAGAACCAAAAGGTGTAACAGTGTAACCGGATGGCTTGACATATTATATATTGTGGCAGTCATTATATTGGTTATTCATCTCTTTATTCTACAAATTTTCGATTTTCATCGCTATAGAGAACGGGGTAAAATGCAGCGTGCAAGTCATGATTTTCAACTGAGAGGAGATATCTATGACCGTAATGGTATAAAACTTGCAACGGATCGAATATTCTACAATATATATGCGCGGCCTGTAGACTATTCTACCAGAGAAAATCCTAAAGAAATTGCGAAACTTTTTTCTCCGGTATTAAATATTCCGTACCAAACTCTATACAAAAGACTTTCAGACAAAAATATAAAAGTTATTGCTGTCAAAAAAAATGTAGACAGAGATACTGCTGAAAAAATAATGAAAATTATCTCAAAAAAGAATTTTCGATCTATTTCATTAGATAAAAAGAATGAAAGAGAATATCCTCAAGGTATATTCGCCTCTCACGTTTTAGGATTTTTTAATTCAGATGCAGACGTATCAAACGGAGTTGAATTAAGCGCAAAAGATAAACTCGAGCATGTTGTAAGAGCTATCGGATATCAAACAACAAGAGACGGTAAAATAATATACAAATTTTCAACTGATCCCGTTGCATTAACGACAACTCCAAAAGGACTTGACGTTACTCTTACTATTGATGCGGCTATACAGCATGTATGTGAAAAAGAATTATTTAAGACTATTCGCGAAAAAAATGCTTTAAGAGGTGCTGTTATTGTTATGAACCCAAAAAATGGAGAAATTCTGGCATATGCAGTTTATCCGACTTATGACCCAAACAAATTCCAAAAAGCATCAAATACACAGATTAAAAACTGGACTTTGACTGATGTATATCCTCCGGGCTCAACATTTAAGATTATAACCGTAACGAGTGCAATGGCTCTTGGCAAAATAAATGAACATTCTATTATAAATGACCAGGGGCGTCTCAAATTCGGAAATTACACAATAGAGAATTACGACTACAAACAAAAAGGAGCTCCAGGTAAAATTGACTTGGTATATCTTTTTGAACACTCAAGTAACATTGGTTCAGTTAACGTTGGTTACTTAATGACACATAATGAATTTTACAGAATGCTAAAAAGATTCGGATTTGGAGAGAAATCAGGCATTGATTTACCTGGAGAATCATCAGGTTTGCTATCGTCTGCAAAATATTGGGATAAAGGTATCCATATGACAATGTCTTATGGATATGGAACATCTGTTTCAATTATGCAGATGGTTTCAGCTGTATCTGCGCTTGCAAATAACGGTGTTCGAGTTACCCCTCATGTAATTAAATATACCCCTGAAGAAGAAGAGGACAGAATAAAAAGAGTACAGGCAATTTCACCTGAAACTGCGAAAATAATTACAAGATTGCTTACCAAAAGTGTAAACCGAGGCAAATCAGCAATAAAATCAGAGAAGTATAATATTGCTGCAAAAACAGGAACCTCAAGAAAGCCTCTTGAAAATGGCCGAGGATACTCAAACTTGATGTATACTTCAACAATCGGATACTTTCCTGCAAATAATCCTCAGGTTCTTGTTTATGTCGTCATTGACAGTGCCAAAAAGGGACCTATATGGGGAAACACTGTTGCAGCACCGTTATTTCATGAAGTAATAGAGCAGGTTGCAAGAATTTTAGATATTAAACCGGATAAAATTCCAGAAAAGAAAAAGAAATAATATAGGAGAAAAATAATATGAAACTCGACGAATTAATTGAATATTTGAAATATAAGGATCTAATAAATTTTAAAAATGTTGAAATTTCCGGAATATCATATAATTCCAATACAACAAAAAAGGGAGATATATTTGTATGTCTTGTTGGAGAACACACTGACGGGCATGAATATGCTCAAAAGGCGATTGATAAAGGTGCAGTTGCATTGTTGGTTGAAAAAGAAGTAAAAGGGGTTAATATTCCTCAAGTTCAGGTAAATTCAACAAGACATCAAATCGCAGATATAGCTGACAGGTTTTATTCCAGTCCTTCAAAAGGGATTAATTTAATCGGAGTAACCGGAACTAATGGTAAAACAACAGTTACTCATTTAATACAAAAAATTATAGAAGAAAACGGGGAAAAATGTGCTCTTATCGGGACACTCGGTTACAAGTTATCTTCTGACAGCGAGTATAGAAATGCAAAACATACAACTCCGCAAGCACCTGAATTGCAAGCGACATTGAGAATGATAAAAGATATTGAAAAAATTGATAACGTAGCAATGGAAGTAAGCTCACACGCACTTGAGCAAAACAGAGTCGGAGGTTGCAGATTCAACGGCGCTGTATTTACAAACTTAACTCAGGATCACCTTGATTACCACATTACAATGGACAATTATTTTAAAGCAAAAGCATTACTTTTCCAAAGACTTGGAGAGGGAGATTTTGCTGTCATTAATTTTGATGATGAATATTCGGAAAGATTTTTATCTTCTATTAATCCTGAAGTTCGAAAATTTACTTACGGAGTTAAAAGAGATGCAGATGTTATGGCTAAGAATATTTCTTTCTCTCCAAACGGTGCAGAATTTACTCTAGTTTATAACAACAGTGAATACCCTGTGAACCTACACCTAAATGGCATGTTTAGTGTTTACAACGTTCTTGCAGCAATTACTGCCGCAATTGCAATGGGGATCGATATTAATCTGTCTCTTAAAGCCCTACAAAATATTCACGGTGTAGCAGGAAGGTTTGAAGTTGTTAATAAAAAACCTCTTGTTATTGTTGACTATGCTCACACACCTGATGGCTTAGAAAATGTTTTAAAAGCTGCAAGAGAAATTACTCCGGAAAACGGTAAACTGATATGCTTATTTGGATGTGGCGGAGACAGAGATGCGACAAAACGGCCTAAAATGGGTGCCATTGCGGAAAAATTGGCAGATCGCATTATTATTACCAGCGATAATCCTCGTTCTGAAAATCCTCAACAAATTATAACTGATATTATTGCAGGACTAAAATCTGTTTCAACTGAAAATGTAACTGTTGAACCGGACAGAGCTGAAGCAATTTCAATGTTAAAAACAATTTCAAACAATAATGATGTTGTTGTCGTTGCTGGAAAAGGCCATGAAGATTATCAAATATTAAAGGATAAAACTATTCACTTTGACGACAGAGAAGAAGTTAGAAAAGTTTTTGCCCAAAGTGTAATTTAAAGGATAGTATATGAAATCAAATTTATTAGTAGAACAGCACTTTCATGGATGTTTTGGTATCGATTTTAACAAAGCATGTGTAGATGATATTTTATACCTTTCACATGAAATTATAAAAGAAGGGATTGGTTTTATTTTTCCGACATTAGTAACAGATTCTGTTGAAAATATAAAAAAACAAATTAATATCATCAAAACAGCTTCTGAAAAACAGACTAAAGATATGGCAAAAATTTGCGGGATACATCTTGAAGGAATATTTTTAAATCCGCAAAAAAAAGGGATTCATAATGAAGACTATTTCTTATTGCCAACGTTAGAAAATTATAAACTGGTTGATGATAATTTTATCAAAATAATTACTCTGGCACCGGAACTTGCTTCACAAGACTTACTCTCTTATCTTAAAAACAATGCTGTTAAAATTCAGGCTGGGCATTGCTTGGGTACGAATTTATCTTCTTGCAACGGGACAACACATACTTTTAATGCAATGGGAGGAATTACGCATAAAGAATCCTCTACCGCACTTTCTGCATTAATTACAGATGATATATATTCTGAAATTATTGCAGACGGAGTTCACGTTTGTGATGATGCATTAAAATTATTTTTTAAATCAAAGCCAAGTGACAAAGTTATACTTGTATCCGATTGCTTGCCATGCACCAGAAGCGAATTAAAAGAATTTGTTTTTGCAGATCACAAAGTATTTTATAATGGTGTAAAAGCGACTTCAAAAGAAGGGACACTCGCAGGCAGTACGGTTCTTTTACCTGACATAGTAAAAATTCTTGCTTCAAAAAATTTATTCAAAAAAGAATATATTTTAAATCCATATAAATATCATTCGATTCCACCAAAAGGTGAAATCGAATGGGATGAAAATTATAACATTGTCAAAATTACATATTAGAATTATGCGCTTTGATTAAATTTCATTGTTCTTTCAATGTTTTTATTCATAACGTTTTTAACAACATCATATTCTGTTTGAATAGCGGAATGTTCGGTATCAAGATTTCTTAACTGTAAATCAAATATATTATCTTTTTGTTTAATATCATTCATTGCTCTTTTGTATTTTGCTTCTGCCCTTGCTACTGCAGCTGAATTATCAGTTTCTTCAGTTATACTTGCACAGTTTTTATAATCAATACCCTTCCAGTTATATGAAGTGTCAACTTGTTCCATTGATACCAAACCGGATTCGAATGCATGCTGAAGCCATTCTTTAGATGATGCCAAACCATTTTCTAAAGTTTTATAGCCCTTTAACATTCTGTTGAACAAATTTGTATACCATTGTGCTTTTGTATCGGCATTACCTTTATTTGATAAATCCTGAGAGTCATTCCAAGTATACTTTGGTTCTCCGAGTTCTTCAATCATCATTTCTATCAATTTTGCATTTATAACATTTCTAAACTCTTGTGTAAATATCTCAATTGTTTGTTGTTGTTCACTAGAATCTTTTACACCACCCGTATAGAATTTTAAAAGAGAACCAGAGAAATACTCTTCGCCCACTTTTACATTCACTTCTTTGGAAAAGAACTTTTGCAAATCTAATACTTCATCACCTGTCCAAGAAGAGATTTCCATACCTTGATTAAAAACGAAATTTTCAAAATTTTGTTTTGCTGCTAAAACATCAGTATTCTTACCATTAACATCGGCATACTTCTCTTGATTAAAATAATTCTTATTTTTGAAGTAATTTATGTAATCGATTAAAAAGTTTTCATAAATGTTATTATCTTCTGTTTCAGGGTTTAAATACACTGTTCCAAATTTATATTCTGATGCATTTTTCTGGATGTAATCACCATTTTCATCAATACCCTCATCACGAATATAGCTTACATTTGAAAGGGCGAATTTTGTATAACCTTTTATTACATCAATAGTTTCTCCCTGTTCATTAATTTGTGAATATTTATTAGCCTGATAAATACCATTTATTAACTCAAATAGCGTCATTGATCCCAGATTTATTCCGCTGTCAAGAGGGGTATCATTTAAATAATAATCATTTGATTTTACTTGAATACCTTTAACTTTTATATCTTCATAACTAATATTATCTTTAAGATCTGTTGTATATGTAGTTTGAGTAGCACCATTAGTTGTTGTCTCAACAGTTTTAAACGCGCTTTCATCAAGTTCTATAACTAAATCGCCAATATTAAAAGTCAACATTTCTTCATATATAGGCATCTCATAAATATAAGTCGTACCTTGTTCAGTAATATATCTTGGTACAACTGTTGTTACCGGAACAGTTGTAGTGTTACCGTCATCATCAACTGTAGTTGTAGTTACCGGAACAGTTTTCGTTTTACCATTATCATCTACAACCGTTGTAGTCACAGCAATTGTATCATATGTTGTTCCGGTTGTAAATTCACATGGCTTAGTTGTTGTAGGTTCACATTCGACATCTTCTACAATAGTTCCCTCGCTTGTAGTTGTAGTTACAGATATGGTCAATTTAGTTGTAGTAGTTGTTGTTTTTGTATCAACAGTTTTTAATGACACATTTATCTGATTATTTAAATCTGTAGCAGATTTAGCGTATCCAACATATTTTTGACCATTAATAGTATAATCACTGATAGAATTTCTCATGAAAGCAAGAGTTGCTCGCCCTTCGTTTGTTACATATGTCTCTTTATCTATTAAACCTGATACCGCAGTTTTTGCACTTGAAGCATCAGATATATTTGTTAACATGCTTGCAGCATAATCTTCCGGTTTTTTATTATCAAATTGCTTATTGTAGCATTCATTTAAATACTTTGCAGACAATAAATTTAACTCTGAAGCATATGACTGAGAAACATTTTTATACTGAGCATTTTCAATAGAAAAACGATTTGCATTATAGTTTTCATATAAAGTCTTCATATACTCATTATTTTTATTATCAAATAAAGCAGCAAAATCAGGATATACCGATTTTAAATCATTGGATATTGATTTTGAATTTAAATCTTCACCAGAAATGCCAAAATATGAAGTTTCCCAACCTATACCATAATTCTTTAAGAACGTGTCAAGATCTCCATTTGCGGCTTCAAAATTCTTGGCATCAGCTTCACTTACCAATAACAAGCCTGCAGAGTTTACAACTCCATACTGAGTATTATATGGGCTATATGCAGATAATACATTGAAATTCAAAGCCTGATTTTGACTTAAGCCATTTAGATCTGTATTTCTAAACATTAATTGAGCTTCATTTAAAGCTCTGACATATTCATCACTTGCCTGAGCACTTTGAGCAGCCAAGCGCATTTTTGCGTTGTTAATGGTTTGAGAACGCAATTCATTATCAGCCAGTCTGGCTGTTAATGTTAATAATCTTGCTTGTGATGCTGCCATTCCCATTTTTTTTAGTGCCTTTCGTTTCCTTAAAGTCCTATTACTTTGCTTATCGGCTATTATTTTTAAAAACTTTAGAAAAAAGCATCAAAATATTAAGAAATTGTAACATAAATTTTACATACAAAAAAAAAGACTCAACATTGATTGAGTCTTTTAAAAATGCTCCAGGCCAGACTTGAACTGGCACCGAGTTATACGCCCGATCGGATTTTAAGTCCGACGCGTCTACCGATTCCGCCACTGGAGCACGGAATATTTAGTTTTCAATTGCTCTAATAACACCTACTTTAGGCGTCTACCTCACCTCTCACAAAACTTGACATTTAGTCAACTTTTGTTCGGCAGAGTGCCACTGGAGCACGGAATATTTAGTTT
>CACXDL010000095.1 GCA_902766395.1 uncultured bacterium | reverse complement strand
ATTTGAAAGCGCAGTACGTTGTTGGTTAATTTGTTGTCCTTCATATTCAACGTTTGTCTTTCTGGCTGTCAAACTCAAGAATCTTGCCTGAGATGCACTCATTCCCATAGTGACTGTCCTTTCATTCGGTTTCCTATATCTTTCATGTCGGCAGTCACTAATAAAAACTTTAACATTTAAAGGCGTGTTGTTACAAAACGTTACACAACTTTTAAAAGCCCTGTATAAGCGGATTTTGTTACCTGCTAGGCTCGCAGGTGGGTGAGAACCCTGAGTAATCCGTTTCCCGCTAGCGATAAAATCGGCGGGTATACTTCAACCTCACGGAGTTAACTCTCCCTATTTATATAAATGTAGGAACAAAATTAACACCTATACAGAGCTTACAAGATAATAACATATAATTATAAGATTATCAAACGTGTTACTATCTGTAATTAGCTAAAATCTGCTCTATTTCTTTTTCTGCAGAATCTGCTTTCGACATAGCATTATCATAAGCCGTTCTGTCAGGAGAAGTTTGAACCATGCCTACAGGAGATGGAATATAAGTCCTTACGGGCTCTACATTTTTATCATTATTTTTTTCAGTTTTAGTAACATCATTTGATTCATGAGAACCGGAATTTTGCTTATTTGCTCTTCGTTTTATTAAATTTGTATCAGCATAACTATTAGGATCAGCTTTTGCAGTTTGAGTAACAGAGGATGACTGATTTTCAGGTTTTTTAATACCATCTTTTTGTTTCGAAGTTTCTTCTTCTGTTTCTTCATCTAATACAGAATGAGTTGGCCTGCCAAAAATCAAATGAGCCGCTTTTGTTGTCAATTTAGCGAGGAATGGAGATACGATTATCATTGGTAACGCAAATCTCAAAGGTACACCAAGAATATTCGTATTTAAAACACGTCTTAAAAAATTATTATTTATTAATTTATTAGACCGATAAGCTAATTTATGCTCATTACCCATATTCATAATACAAGCAGCTTTTTGCAAGATTTTTTGATACCACTTTAGACCATCAGTATTTAAAAGAGCATCAACAGCTTTTCCTGCGGCATTGTAATCTGCTTTACTTGCAAAAGCTTTTGCTTTTACCTGTTCATTAAAAGCTTTTAAAGCTGCTCTATATGCTTCTCTGCCTGCATCATTGTTGCCTATATATTTGAAACAACCGATAAGTTTATGCATTCCGACAACACCGGCAATACCGCCAATAAAGTATGTGAAATCATTTACAACTCTTTCGGCAAAAGTCTTAATTTTTTCACCTACAGGTGCCTTTACAGCATGGTACAACATATCAGCAAAGAAAAATGCCTGCATAAATGGTGCTAATTTACCACCGGCAAAGCGGTTTGTGCCGCCTTCTGTAATCCAAGCCAATGCTTTTGGTAATGCTCGCCCAAGATATGATTTATTGCCCTTGCCTAATATTACATTATATTTATTATATAATTCGCTTAATGAAACGGTTCTTCCTAAGAAATGCGATTTTAATTTACCAAATAGCGTAGAGCCATCGCCGCGCCACACAGAAATTTTTATATTCTTATCTGCTTTTTCAAGTACATCTCTAATAACATTAGGATTATCTACAAAATTACCTTTTAAAAAATTATATTCGGCTAAATTTGCAAAACCCAATTTTTTAGCTTTCAGTTCAGTTGCTAAATCTTTTAATTCTTCTATAGTTTTTCCCGCAACTTCAGAAGCAGAAGCTCCTAATTTTTCTAATTCTTTCTTTTGAAGTTCCAAAACCTGTTCTGCTTTTGTTCCGGTCAGGCTGCGTCTGAAATTGTTTATCTCTTCCTGACTCATGCCATACTGCTCAAGTTTTTGGAAATTGCCATCAATAGGTTTCATAAAATGTTCAAAAACATTTTCCGTATCAGTACCAAGAAAACCTTTTAATCCAGACCCCATTTGTTTAACAATCTTCCAATCCGGCATTGTTGCATGATGTTTCAATGCATAAAGAATTTTACTTGAACGTGATTTTAATGTGATATATGCATTAATTTTTTGAAGAGAATTTTCTATAGCTCTTCCAACTCTTGTATTTTTTGAAAAGGCATCAGCCCAACCGCCTAAACGTCCGAAAATACTCTTTTCGTACTCTCCACCTGACTTTTTGTTAAACACATCCATACCCTGACCAATACCATATCCAATTGCGGTGGTTAGGCCGAGAGTCGTTGCAGGATCAGCATCTTGAGAAGCTTTCGCCCTGTTTGCAAGATATGAATTGTTTGCCGCTTGCTGAGCTTGATTTACTGCATCAGAACCCTGACCCTGCATTGCAGGATTTTGGATTTGATTAATATTTAATGGTTTTCCACCTATTGTGGGTATTTGTTGAGACATGAGATTCCCTATTTTTCCCTATACAATTATAAAAACATATTTTAATAATTATTTGCTTAAATATTAACTTATTATATCTAATGTAAAGTTATGTAACAAAATAAACACTCTTTGAAATAATTATTCAAGTATATACTTTATATATACAAGAGAGATAAAAAGAGAGGCTTTTAAAATGGCACTTAAAAATTTGAAAAAAATTGATAAGAATTTACAAAACATTTATAAAGATCAAATAACCACTACTGTTGCTGTTCAGCCTCAACCATTTGTTGATAAAACTGAATTATTACTTGAACAAATGAATTTTATCGCAGCATATAACAAACAATTATTACATATCGCATAATTTTTTATATATTATATTTAACCAATTTAATTTTTCCCCTACAAATTTTATCCCTGATTTTACAAAAATCAGGTTTTTTTTACATTAAATATGAAAATATGGTATAATATAAACATGGAAGTACGAAATGGAAAAAATATAACTTTTTATCCACTTGTTGAAAATTCTAAGGAATTAAAAATAAATTTCTATTTCTTGGCTTTGCCATATTTAGCCATAATTTTTTTGTTATTTAGTCATAAAATTTTGTTTTATATAAGTATCGTGTTAGCTATACCATTTTTTATTTTGCTATATTTTAAGCAAAAAATACATTCTGACAACATAAAAAAATGGAAAGTCGGAGATAAAGATTTAAAATTCTTCACGTTATACACTGATACAGGGATTCTTGATTTTAATGGTTTAGAAATAAAACCTGAAGATATAGAAACTATAAAAATACGCTATAAAGAACCTCCAAAAATGAAAGGCTTTTCCGCAGATCTCATATTGCGGCATTTTGTAAACAGCAGTATGGATATTGTTATTAAAGGCGGGAAATTAGTCTCTATAGAATTACATTCTAAAAAAGACATCAATTCTATTGTGAACACATTGTCCGAATGTGGAATTAATGCATCATATGATCAGCATATATATAAATATTGTAACTTACATTAGTATTTACCTTGCTGAATCTTCCTTTGAATGTCTTTTTTAGCCATATCTTCGCGTTTATCGTATAGCTTTTTACCCTTTGCCAAACCTATTTCAATTTTAGCAAATCCTTTTGTAATAAAGACTTCTAAAGGAATAAGGGTATAACCGTCTTTTTTTATTTTCCCGGTGATTTTAAAAATTTCTTTCTTTGTTAACAAAAGTTTTCTCGTACGCTTTTGTTCATGGTTGTGAATATTACCATTTGAATAAGGAGATATATGACAGTTATACATATATATTTCACCTTCATCTATACGGCAAAAACTGTCTTTTAAATTTATAGCATTATTTCTTACAGATTTTATTTCAGTTCCTGTCAGCACAACACCTGCTACATATTTTTCAAAAATATTGTAGTCATGAAAGGCTTTTTTATTGACGGTAATAACTTGTTTTTCCATAAAAAAATTATATCATAACAATAAATATTTATTTTTGAGAAAGAGAATTCAAACAATTTTCATCATATAAAAAGCATTTGCAGCTATGGGTTGAAGAAAAATCACACACAAAAGGAGAAGATTTTTTACAAATTTCCATACTGTAAGGACATCGTGTATGAAATTTACAACCCTTTGGTAATTTCTCTGCAGAAGGCAACTCTCCACATAGAGAAACCGTCTCTGCAGATTCGGATGCACTCATTTTTGGAACAGAAGCTAACAAAGCTTTTGTATACGGATGTTTTGGATTTTCAAAAATTTCTTCGGTCTGACCCGTTTCGACAATCTCCCCAAGATACATAATTGCAATACGATCTGATAAATATCTTATTACACTCAAATCGTGAGATATAAACAAAAAAGTTAAGTTATTGTTATCTTTTAGTGATTTGATTAAATTTATTATTTGCGCCTGAATACTAACATCAAGAGCACTCACAGGTTCGTCAGCAATAATTAGTTCCGGTTCTGACACTAACGCTCTTGCTATTGCTATGCGCTGTCTTTGACCTCCGGAAAACTCATGCGGATATAGTTTTAAAACAGATTTGTCTAAACCAACTTGCGCCAGCTTTTCTTCAATGATTTTATCTATTTCTTTTGAGTTATAGTTTGTATTAATTTCTAAAGGCTCCCGAAGAATCGAGCCAACAGTTGATTTTGGGTTCAAACTCGAATAAGGATTTTGAAAAATCATTTGAATTTTCTTATAAAAATTTTTTATATCATTTTTATTTTTTAAATTTAAGATATTATTGTCTTCAAATTTTATTTCGCCACTTTTTGGCTCAATTAATTTCATTATTAACTTTGCAAGAGAAGATTTTCCACATCCGGATTCCCCGGCAATTGACAATATCTCCCCTTTTTTAACATATAAACTTAACCCGTTTATAGCGTGAATAGTCTGTTTCTTTCCGGTTATACCTTTGTTTGAAACATAGTCTGCATACAAATCATTTATTTCTAACAATTTCATAAGAGTATTTTAGCCCATTATATATATTTTATCAATCAATAAACTTATCAATAGCATTGGCTAAATTTCATGCCGGCCTTCCAACGCCTTTGCAATCGTTATTTCATCAGCGTACTCTAAATCGCCCCCAACCGGTAACCCAAAAGCAATGCGAGAGACCTTTATTCCAAAGGGTTTTATCAATTTTGTTAAATAAAGGCTCGTAGCTTCACCTTCAACAGAAGGACTCAGCGCTAATATTACCTCTTTTACATCCTCATTTGTTAAACGGCTTAGCAGCTCTTTTATTCTTATATCATCTGCACCTATACCATCCATCGGAGAAATCAGACCTTGAAGAACATGATATAGCCCCTTATATTCATTCGTTTTTTCAATCGCTATTAAATCTTTTGATTCTGAAACAACACAAATTATAGATTTATCTCTGGTTGAAGAAGAACAGATTTCACATGGAGAAGATGTTGAGATATTAAAACAAACATCACAAGTTTTTGTATTTTCTTTTGCTTCCACAATAATTTTTGCAAAATTCTGCACCTCAGCCAAAGGCATTCTTAACAAATAAAATGCCAAACGCTGAGCAGATTTTGGGCCTATTGAAGGGAATTTTTGAAATTGCTCAATTAATGAAGCTATCGACTTTGGATATATCATTATTTACCAAAATTTAATCCCGGAATATTAATTCCGCCTGTAATTTTCTTCATTCTTTCTTCCATTTCTTTTGAAGCTTTTTGGGTTGCTTCTTTCATTGCGGAAGAAATTATATCTTCAAGCATCTCTATAGTGTCAGGATCAACAGCTGCAGGATTTTCCGGATTTATTGCTTCTGCAGAAATTTTAATAGATTTGAATTTACCCTGACCGTCACAAGTTACTTTTACAGAGCCTCCGGCACTTTCACCGACAATCTCTAAATTTGCAAGTTCTTCCTGCATCGCACCTGCTTTTTTCTGTACATTTTGAACCTGCTTCATTAAATTCATTAAGTTCATACCCATAATTTATATCTCCTTAGTCTGTTTAAATTCTTTTCTTAACGTGCTTTTTATTATACAATAAAAATATGAATAAGAAAACATATTTACAAGAATCTGTAAAAAGCGGGCGCTTAATAAGATGGAGTATAATGCCATTAAAAGTATATATTGCGCCTATGAAATTCTACTCAAAACCGGGGCAGGATCAGAAATACAGACAATATGTAAAACAAGCACTTGATGAATGGCATAAAGTTTCTAATGGTAAAGTATCCTTTGTTGTTGTAGACAATTTACTGTCATCAAATGTTAATATTGAATGGCAAAGAGTTCAAAGGCAAGCGCTTGGACACTGTAAATTTCAATATGACAGAGCTAACAGACTATATAGCGCAGAAGTTATGATAGGTTTAACCGAAGGCTTGGTACATGCGGATTATAACAACGAAGGAGAAATTTATCACACAATATTGCATGAAATCGGACACGCAATAGGATTAGGTCATAGTCCGTTTAAAAATGATATTATGTTTACACCCCATCAAAAAGGCATCACCCATGTAGGTCCAGGAGATAAACTATCTGTAAATTGGCTGTATACATTCCCTCAGGGCAAAACCGTTAATGAAATTGCTTCAAGATATAATGTCTCCGGAAGTGATTTAGATGAAGTTGTTGCAAAAATTATTTCCAAAGAAGTAAAAACAGATTTTGAAAAAGTTAAAACTTCTCTTGATGATATGCCGACAAAAAGAGATCTTTTAAATGAATCCGAAAATATCGGAAATTTAAAAAAATACAATATGACAATACAAAATATTAAAATTTCAACTGATTTACAAGAGCAATTAAGAAAACACCACAGAGATACATCAATGAAGAAAAAATCATAACATAACTATTTATGATAAACCTCGCCTTTTATAATTTTAAAAGCTCTGTAAAGCTGCTCAACAAGAATTAATCTTGCAAATTCATGCAGAAACGTCATTTTCGACATACTCATTTTTAAATTTGCACGCTCCGAAACATTTTTTCCAATACCGCATGAAGACCCGATTACAAAAACAATTTCCGTAACTCCGGTATTTGTAAGTTCTTCTATTTTCTTAGCAAATTCAATACTTGAAAATTCTTTTCCCTTTATTTCCATTGTTATTACATAATCAGTATTTTTTATATTTGATAAAATTCTTTCTCCTTCTTGCAAAAGTATTTTATCAGTTAAATTTTCATCTTTTATTTCGATTGGACTGATTTCAACAACAGAAACTGAAGCATAGGGTGTTAATCTTTTTAAAAATTCTTCTACACCGCTTTTTAAATATGTCTCTTTTATCTTTCCTAAGGCTATAATTTTAATTTTCAATTTTTTCTAAACCACTTTCAATATACAAAGATCTGGAAGGAAAAGCAAAATCAATACCTTCAGCCCTATAAGCCGCAATGACTTTTTGTAAAAAATCACCTCTGACTTTTAAAAATTTGAAGTATGACCCTGATTTTACATATCCCATAAAACGTATATTTATTGAACTTTCACTCATATCGTGAATTGCTACAGTAAAATCATTATGAATTTCTTTATGTTCGGTTGCAATTTCTCTCAATATGTCCTGAGCTCTTTGCAATAACTCATTATTAGTCGAATAAACAACCCCAAAGGTCTCTTTTAATAAGCGTTTTTTAGCTCTGGATACATTCGTGATAAGCGCATTAGCCGCAACATTATTTGGAACCGAAATCAAAAAATTATCAAGATCTCTTATTTTTGTAGAACGTATATTTATATCTTCTACATAACCCTCAACACCATTTACTTTAACATAATCCCCGATTTTGTATACATGATCGGTCAAAATTGAAATACTTCCAAAAACATCTGCAATGGTTTCTTTTGCGGCCATACCTACAGCCAAACCGCCAATTCCAAAACCTGCAATTATTGAAGACATCGAATAACCCATAGTTTGAAGAATTCCGGTAATAGCAAGAAAAACAACCAGTATTTTTAATATTTTCATCAATATAGGAACAAATCTTAATAGTGGAGAATCTGATTCCTGATTTTTTATTTTTTCAAGTGATTTTTTATTTATAACATCAATTACCTTGAAAAGTACAATAATTATAACAACATTTACCGCTATTGCTATACCTGTTGCATGAAATTCTGTCGCCATATCTTTACCCTTATAATTAACCTTTTCCAAATTCTAGCATAAAATAATGCATTTTTTTATTAACATTAAAATATATTTATAATATAATTCTAAATAATGAATATTGATATAAAAACCACTTTAAAAATTTCCATATTAGTATTATGCGCCTTAAGTGGCTTGTGTTTTGCAAGAATATACCAAAATAAAATCCACAGCGTTAACATATACAAACAGGCACTGGAGGATTATAACAACAAAAATTATCAAAATTCATTCTATTTATTTTCAAAAATAGGACACCTCTCTCATCTAAAACCGGCTTCTCTATACAGACAAGCGATTAGCGCTCAGGCCATCGGAGATACTAATTCAGAACTTAACTGCTATCTAAAAATTATAAATAATTATCCGGCAAGCAGACTTGCAAATGATGCAAAATACAATGCTGCGCAATTACTCATTGAAAAAAATCCTTCAAAAGCCAAAAAGTTATTTTCAGAAATACTTAACTCCGATATGAGCAAAGACTACAAATATGCAGCTGAAGCTTATATATCAATTATTAAAATAAATACATACGTAAAGAATAATACAAAACCGGAAAAAGCAGATTTGGAAGAAATAGAAAAAGGACTTCGAAAGTATCTTAATTATGCCCCAAACGGAAGACTTGCAATAAAGATTTCAAAATTATGGACAATTATAAACGAGAATATTACTCCTAAAGACAAAACACTTATTGCAAAAGCATATTACTATGCAGGTTTATATGATGAAGCTGAAAATATTTTTCAACAGTCAGATATAACAAATTCTTGGGCTGTAAGAATTTCAAATTATATCGCCCTGAATAAATTACAGGAGGCAAACGCTCTTATAGAACTTGGGGTTTCTCAATATTCAAATAACGTAAAGGGGAAAGAATACGAAAAAGCTGTTTATGATTTGTTAAAAACAAAGGATAATTATTATTCTTACACTTCAAGATTATTCAGTATAGCAAAAGAAAAAAATAAAGATTTTATTTGGAATTTAAAATGCAAATATTCCCCGGAATCAGAACAAAACTTTTGTTACTCCTCATTATACTCAAACTTTCCACAAAGCAAGTATGCTCCGGAAGCCTTATCAGAGATTATTATAAATGATATTATTAACAAAAATTATACAGATGCAAAAAAACTGTCGAACGAATTTATTGAAAAATTCCCTGATTCAGAACTAAACCCTATGGTAAAATTCTGGCTTGGGAAAATCGAACAAAAATCAAACAATAGCGAGGAAGCAAAATCAATATATAAAAGTATCATAAATGATTATCCTGATTCATACTACGCATATCGTGCATTTTGGATACTTAACAAATACACAGACTCTGTTGTTGTAAATACCATTACACCTAAAAAAATAGTATTTCCTGTTACAGTTAAGGATAAAGTAATTACAGATCTTATCGCTCTTAAAGACTATGACTTAATAGAAAAATACGCAAAAAATGAATTTGTAACAAGCTGGGTTCAATACAAAAAAGGCTTAAAAACAACTTCTATATACACTGCACAAAAGGGAATGGCAAGGTTAAAGAAAAAACCAAATAAAAAAGATCCCCGATGGAAGCTTATTTATCCGTTACACTATTATGACACAATACAATATTATGCAAATGCATACAACAATGACACAGCTTTGATATTGGCAATTATCCGAGAAGAAAGCCACTTTAATGAAAAAGCAGGGAGTTCTGCAGGAGCAATGGGTTTAATGCAGATAATGCCTCAAACAGCATTGGATATCGCGAACAAAAACAATATAGATATTTCTGTTTCAAATTTATTATTATCTGAAACAAATATTAAATTGGGAAATTTATACTACAAAACAATTCATTCATTACTAAATAACAGAGACATTTCTGCAATAGCAGCATACAACGGAGGAATTGGCTCAGTACAGAGATGGAAATCAAATATTCTATACTCTGACACCGATGAATTTGTAGAACAAATTCCATATACTGAAACAAGAGAATATGTAAAAAAAGTTTTTAGCAGTTACTGGAATTACACTCGAATTTATGAATAATATCACATTTACTTATAAAGGTTTTTGTGCTAGGATAGGTCTTGTAAAGATTATGAGAGGTATGGAATATGCAAGCCCGCAGAGCATCAAGAGAATTGGCATTTATATTGTTTTCACAATTTGAAAAGAATGTAAAAAATTATACAAATGAAGATATTAACGAAATGATGGTTCGCTCAATAAGAACTTTATTGAGTAGTGCCGGAGATGAACTTAAAATTTCTCTTGGTGCGCTTATAGATATGAAAAACAGAATTGAAGATTATGAAGCAGAACACGAAATAAACTTAAACAGACCAATGGGCGCTCAAAATATTCCTGTTCCGGTCATTATGAGTTCGGATTTGTCAGGCAGAATTGAAGAAATGATAGATGTTGCAGAAAAAGCATTATTAGGACTAGAGATTGCAGAATTTACAACACTTGATTCTCAGGAAGATGTAAAAAATTATGCACATAAAATCATTGATGCATACCAAAAAAATAATAAAAATATAGATGAAGAAATAAGAAAGAACGCAAAAGGATGGGATTTTGACAGACTCATTAAGACTGACAAAGACATTTTAAAAATTGCCATAGCTGAGCTTTTATATGTAAAAGAAACACCTATGAAAGTTGTTGTAGATGAAGCTGTTGAACTTGCTAAAAAATATTCAACAGATGATAGTGCTTCTTTTGTTAACGGAATACTTGCAAAAATTATTGTTGATAACGGACTAAAATAAACTAATACTCTGTTTTAATTTTTTCAAAATCGTGAAAATCAGAAGGTTTTGCTTTGCTTTCGGAATCCCCCAGCAAAACTATAGCGTCAACTTTTACTGATTCTCTTTTTGTGCCCACCGGAAATACAGTTATATCTTTATGTGCATAACTCTTTATTAATCTTTTGACTAAAGTTTTATCATGTTCACTCAAATACATTGATTTTACTTTAACATCCTCTATTTCGCCATATTTTGTAACGATAAAAGAGTAATAAAACCAAGTCCCCATACCATAATCATCCAAAGATTTTATGTATACACTATCTTCTAAAAATTTATTTATTATATTACTTTTCCAGGAATTCCAGCTTACATTTTCATATTTATACCTTTTTTGTTCCCCAATTTTAAGCTTTTGCCCTTCAAACTTATTGTTATTTATTGCCCTTGCAATATTCTTCAATCTGGTTTCAGTTCCCTCAGAACCTCCTCCGGAATAGTTAATATCATAATTATCAATATCCGATATTTGTTTTTTTATATTATTCTTATTATCAACATTTACATCATATGATTTTACATCTACATTTTGTGTTTTTAGATCAAGCTTTTTGTTTTCAGCAGATACTTCAGACTGTTTGATACTTATATCAACATTTTTATTTTTTATTTTTGGGTTCGTCTGATTTATAACCAGTCCCTTTGATCGGAAACGAACCGTTCCGATTTTAGTATCCACAACCAACACAAGATAAGATACAACTATAAAAATTAATATACCAATGATTATATAACTTTTTTTAACATTTATCAGCATTATTTAATCCAACATAGACAACAATTCATTATAATTGTTAATTTTATGCATAGTAGAACTCAACAAATGAGTTTCGGCAACAAGCAATGCTGTAGGAACAAGTGCAGTGACAAAACTCAAAAACATACCTTGTAAATCTCCGCCTATCTCTGTTATAAAATAGGAAACGTTCATTGTAAACTCAATAAGAATAATAAAACATGCAATAAACATTACTATATTTTTTTCTTTATTTAAACCTCTCATTGAATCTAAGCCAAGAATAGTCACCCCGTGGCTGTGATAATCATGAAACCCATCAAATTTTATAATTTCTGAAGCCTTTATTTGCTTTGATATCGTAAACGCTCTTACAAAAGAGAAAAAAGCAAAGATAATTAAAAATGTGGCAAGAACAAGAAATATCGGACTAAACCTCAGTCCAGAAACTCTTACCCAGTTCGCAGCTTCTGGAAAACACGAAGCTAAAGTATTTGAAACACCATAAGCAAGGAACGGAGCAGTTAAAATACCGATAAACATTTCGAAAATCATCTTCATCTGGTTATTAACAAGATTTCCTCTTACATTATTTATCTTATTCTCACTCATATTATTAACATACTGAGATATCAACATTCTATAATTTTTTAAAACGGCTTCAAAATCCTCTCTGTATTCACAATTCATTAATTGATAATCATAATTTTTCTTCTGAAATTTAAAATATCCACTTGCAATTGAAACAGTAGCTAACGCTCCGACAAACAGCAAAGAAATAAATACAGATGCCAGTTTTAAACCGGGAATTTCCTTGTAGTAAAACAAATTAATCACATAAACAATAAACATAAATACAATTGATATGTATATAATTGCTTTCTGAACAGAATTTGTTTCTCCGTATTTTTTGACCTGATTAAACTCAAGCAATGAATATATCGCCTGTTTCAATATAAAAGATAGCGCAAGAACGATTGTAGATAAACAGATTAAAAACGGATAATTAGTTGTCAGATTTAATACAGAGGCAGATGTATCAACCTTTAAACCCAACAAATAATTTGTCATCCCAAATGCACAGACAATAGACAATATAACAACAGCAGCATTCAAAATAAAAGATGTAACAGCAACAGATGCCATTGAATTTTTTAAAGCTTCTATCTTATAACCAATTTCTTTTACAATCGCAATACGATTACGCTCCGTAGGATTGTTAAACAAATCCTGCAATTTATCACTACCTGCCATAATATTTTTTTTAACTCCATTTTTTATCTTGTTTACTCTATTATCATCTGATTCGTTCATTGATTTTACATCATGATCTGCAATGTTGTTTATGACAACCAACATTGTCCCAGCATTTTTAGTACTAATCGAAAAATGGGGAGGAACCAAAACTTTATTAAAAACTTTATTATTAAATAAAATATTTTCGTTATTTAATGAATTTATAAGCACATAGTTCTTATATTTTTGAGAATAAACCAATTTAACAAGAATATCTTCTTCTGCATCTTCTAATATAAAATCACAATCACCACCATTTCCTATTGAAATAACGGCTTTGTTTTCAAAATCTTTTATTTCCTGTCCATATTTAATTTCAACATTCATTTATGTCTACTCTCTGGCTCTTATCTGCCAATCGCATTTAAGAATTTTCTTAAAGACTTTGAAGCAGTAGTTTCTGTACCAATAATAAGTTTATCTTCACCTAAAACAGGTGCCAGTTTTTCTTTTACATTATCAAGCTTTTCAGGTTCCGCAAACAAAAACATCATTGAAAAATTACCTGTTTTGTCAGCAATATCTTTGACTTCTTGCGGCAAAGTATTCCAATCTATTTGTTTTGATACTTCACCTTCATTTTCAAGATCACCCATTACAACAACAGCTGGTATATAACCCTCCTTTTGCATATTTAGTGCATGAGTAAATGCCTTTTTAAGTGATAAACCATATGCAGTACCATATTCTTTGCTGTTGTACTCCGTAAATTTTTCCATTGATTTACGAATCTCAGAACTTGATTGAGGAGAACCCTCATATATCAGATATGAAGTTTCAGAAACCCTTAAAACCTTGATATGATCCTCCGGATCTAACATTGAACATAACTGTTTTAATGTTCTTATTTGATTTGGTAATTCTTTTTGGTTTGAAGCAGAAGCATCGACTACAAAGACAATTGCAGCCTTATGGAAGTCATCTACTTTTACTTTTGACAAGCCAAATGCCGAAACAATAAGTACAAACAATGCTGTGATTACAAATAATATTATTTTTATCTTGTTATTCATAGTATATAAATTACCATAAAAAAGCCAAAATAGTAATCATTTAAAAGATGTATAATAAAAACTCCGGAAACACAAAGGTTTTAAGAGCATTAACTTATTGTAATATTTGCAAAACATGAATAAAATTAATTTAAAAACCAAATAAATATCCAATTTAAAGATACACTATTATTAAATTGACTAAACAGGTGATTTATCCTATAATTCTACTCAAATAAACCTTGGACTGGAGACCTATTTGGATAATTCACTAAAAATATTTAATATAACAGCTTTTTTAAAATCTCAATTATTATTATTACCCGTATTATATCTGTTTTATTTAAGCAATGGTTTAACTTTATCAGATTATTTCTTATTTCAGGGTATCGCGGTTCTTGTAAATGTAATTACTCAAATACCCGTAGGAATTATAAGTAATTACTTTCAACGTAAAACAATTATAACTATTTCATATGTTCTGTTTTTAGGCAAAATAATTTTGTGGATGAATTTTCACGGATATGCTGTAATTCTTGCAGGAGAAATCCTTGGAGCTATATCAAAATCAATTTTTGATACAACAGAATCAACATATATTTTTGATATTTTGAAACAAAATCATAAAGAAAATGAAATGATAAAATCATATGGAAAATTGAATTTTTTCCTAAGCTGCGGAACAGCTGTTGCTTCAATTCTGGGGACAATATTATATGAAAAATGCGGAGTTCAAACGCTACTTGGAACCGAATTCATAATCATGACCACAGCAATACTACTTTCACTGAAATTAAAAAGAGCACAATCTACATCGGAATACAAATTTTCTTTTACAAAGTTATCTGCAGCAGCTAAATACATATATAAATCGAAAAAATTTGTATATCCTATATTACTATCAAGCCTTTTCGCCGCATTTAGTCATTTTTTCTTTTGGAGTTTTCAACCATTGATGAAAGCGGCTCTGGTTCCTGTATATTTGTTCGGTATTGTTATTTTTGTAAACAACGTACTTCGGGCAGGGGCAAGTTTTTATACATATAAAATCAATAAGTATATATCTTTGAGAAATATCGGAATTACAACATATATTTTTGATATTGCCTCAATAGTTTTTTTACTTAATATATTTAAAATTGGGATGCTGAATAACACATTGTGTATATTGCTGATTTTGCTGCTATGTTTGAACATATGCTGCCAATTGGCATTTACTATAACAATGTCTTCTAATCTGCAAAAACAAGCTCCAAATCAAATACGAGGATATATTGCTTCCACAAATATGTTCATTACAAGAATAAGCATCGCAATTATCCTTATTATTCCAAAATATCTATCTGCAAAATTAACTCTTTTTAAAATTTATAACATATACTTATATGTGTTAATTGCACTTGGCGGACTCTTATTATTAAAATTCTTAAATATTGAAAATGTAAAAAATTATATCAGAGAAAAAATCTTAATAGCCATATTCATTGTAATTAGTATTGTAGGGATTATTTCGTCTGACAATATAAGAGTAGTATATAACATGTGCTTCACAAAGTATTTTTATAAACAAAGTAATAAACCTGTGCAAATATCACATTTTGCCGGTGGCGGTGACAAATGGCTGGCAAGCGATCTAAAAATAGCATTTGAAAATAACGGTTATCCTGCAGTTTGCACAGATTTTGAATCCGTAGATCATTGTTTCTGCACAAAATATGATATTTTCCTGTTAGGAAGCTTTAACAACAGCAAAAGTCATATAAAAAAGAACCATAAGAATATTCTTTGGCTGGCATATTCACTAAACTTTGACGATAAAAATACAAATAAAAACTCTTTCAATGAATACATAGATTTAATAAAGAAAAATTTGAAATTATATGATGTATTTGCTGTTAGTTCTATTAAAATATACAATACTTTAAAGGATAAATTAAATATCCCTGTTTATTATATTCCACAATTTACAAACACAGAAAAGTTCTTTCCTGACTATGATGCTTCGCTTAAAAGTGACATATTATTTGTCGGAAATAATCATTTTGACAGAAAAGCCGCCAAATATGCTATAAAACACAATCTGCCAATAAGTATTTATGGAGACGGATGGCCGCTTGAATATACCAAAGGAATGTATATTGATAACAGAATTTTAAGAAAATATTACAGTTCTGCCGGTATAGTTTTTAACGACACAATGACATCAATGAAAGAATTTGGGTTTATTAGTAATAGAATTTTTGACGCAACAGCATCCGGAGCTTTTATCATTTCTGATTATATGCCGGAAATTGAAGAAATGTACGGAGATAGTATCCCGATGTGGAAAACAGAAGAAGAATTTGTAAAAATTACAAAATATTATCTCAATCATCCGGAAGAACGGAAAATAAAAGCAAAAAAAGCCAGAGAAATAACATTAAAAAATTATACAAGCGAAGTAGTTTTCCCTAAATTTGAAAAAATTATAAAAGAAAATTAAATAGCTCTGAAACTAACTTTTTTATTTTGTACAGTTTCAGAGCCATTTAATTTTTATTCATAAATAAGTTAAGCTAAGAAAAATATCTTTTTAATAAGCCATCAAAACCTTTACCATGACGTGCTTCATCTTTTGCCATTTCATGCACTGTGTCATGTATTGCATCATAGCCTAATTCTTTTGCTCTTCTTGCAATTGCAAGTTTTCCTTCACATGCACCGTGTTCTGCTTCAGCTCTCATTTCAAGATTTTTCTTAGTTGAGTTTGTCAAAACTTCACCAAGAAGTTCTGCAAATTTAGCAGCGTGTTCTGCTTCTTCGAAAGCGTATCTTTTATATGCCTCTGCAATTTCAGGGTATCCTTCTCTTTCTGCAACTCTTGACATTGCCAAATACATACCAACTTCAGAACATTCACCATTAAAGTTTGCTCTCAAACCTTCCATGATTTCAGCATCTTCAACTTTTCCGTCTCCTACCTTATGCTCACAGGCATAAACTTTTTCGCCGCCACCAACTGCGGAAAATGTTGTTGCGCCGCAAATAGGGCATTTATCTGGTTGCTTATCCGCATCAATAGACCATCCACATACTGTACATACGTATTTCATTATAACCACCTTTCTTCCTAAAATACTATACACCTTATTTTTACAATTCAGATTATAACAAAGAAGATATTATTTGTACAGAATCTTATTATATACATTTATGTTAAAATTATTATATTGAGAGGTAAAAATGAAAATTGCAGAAATAAAAAATAATATTATTATCACAAAAGAAAGAGAAGATGAAAAATTAAGCGGACGTAAAGGCGCTATTGTAAAAGTTTTGGGATGTGGTTTATGCGGTTCTGATATAGTAAAACTAAAACAGCATCTCGCAAAAGAAGGTACAGTTTTAGGACATGAAATTGTCGCTGAAATACTTGAAATAAACTCAGAAACAAACTTTAAAACAGGAGATGTAATCATAACCTCTCACCACATACCGTGCGGCAAATGCGAATACTGCAAAAACGGAAATGTTTCGATGTGCAGACATTTTAAACAAACAAACATTAAACCAGGCGGCTTTAGCGAATTTGTTTTCGTTTCCGAAGAACATTTACAAAATGTTGCATACATAAAGCCCGAAAACTTATCTAATGACGAAGCAGCGTTTTATGAACCGCTCGGTTGCTGCATAAGAGCCGTAAAAAGAGCTTCTCTTAAAGAAAATTCAAGTGCATTGGTTGTTGGTTTAGGTTCAATTGGAATACTTATGGCTCAAGCCTTAAAAGCCTTCGGATATAAAGTTATCGGATGTGATTTAATATCTTCAAGAGTTGAATTACTGAAAAATATAGGAATAGAAGCCTTTTTAGTACCTGATTTGTGTGAAAGTATAAAAGTTGATTGCGTATTTATGACATCAGGCTCAGATAAAGCAATTCCTACGGCATTAAAATACGTCAGAGATGGCGGCAAAATTCTTGTATTTTCTTCAACACCTCAAAATAACGGATTTCCTAATAATGAAATTTATTACAGAGAATTAACTGTTCTTGGCAGTTACTCGCCTTCTCCTGCAGATCTTAAAGATTCCCTTACACTTCTTAAAAATAAAGAAGTTAAAGTAAAAAATTTATCAACAGAATATCCTTTAGAACAAGTTCAAAAAGCAATTGACGATACATTGAGTAATAAAATTTTAAAAGCATACATCAAAATTTAAAAAACTTCACATACAAGCAATAAATTTTCCCAAAATGTTTTTATAATTTTATAGAACTTGAAAGGGGAATATATGGTTGACTCAATTAATAGCACTAATTTAATACAGCAGGTAAAAACTCAACAAGTAACTAAACCGGATGAAAAAACCGCTGTTTCTAAGCCTCAGAATGAAGCTCCACAGCAAACAGAAGTTGCATCAAGTGCTGCAAGCGCAGCTTCAATGGCTTATGCTGCTCCGCAGGTTAATACATTTAAAGCTCCGACAATTGAAGAATATGTAGCTAAATTAAATAAAAACGGAAAAGTCGAAGGCAAAGATTACAAAATAGAAAAAGATGAAGAATACACAGATATAGTAGAATACAATACAGACATCAATAAAGAATCCAAAGTTAATGTATGGAAAAATATTGATGGCAAAGCCGTATATTTAGGCTCTGAAGAATATTCTTACAACAAAGACAAAAGAATCTGCACCGATGGTAAAGATGCAAACGGGAAATTAGAATTCCATACCCATCACTATTACAATGACGAAATACCACAGGAAACAATCAGCCATGACGGGTTAACTTGTCAAACAAAAGTTGAAGATTATATAAATAATCTTAAGGCTAAAGGGGTAAAATTCACCGAACAAACAGAAGAAAATAAATACAGCACAAACCATATCGTAGAAGAATACGATGCAAACGGAAAGCAAACAATGAAAACTGTATGGGTAACAAACAAAGAAAAACCTGAATACAATTGTGTATATAGAGATTTGCTAAGATCTGACGGTACGGTTGGCACAAGTGTTGTATATAATAAAGACAGAACAAATGTTGTAAATTTATTTAACTAATCAAGAATAAAACAAATTATAAAAAAATCCTAATGTGATATAATCATGTTAGGATTTTTACATGAAAGCAATCAGATATTACGGACCTAAAAATATAAAATTTGAAGATGTTCCCATACAAGAACCCAAAGATGGCGAAGTTGTTGTAAAGGTTATGTCTGCACTAACCTGCGGAACAGATGTAAAAACATTTCGCAGAGGACACCCTGTTTTAATAAAAAAAATACCATCAGGCTTTGGACATGAATTCTCAGGTATTGTAGAAAAAACAGGAAAAGGAGTTAAAGGATTTAAAGTCGGCGACAGAGTTGTTGCGGCAAATTCTGCGCCATGCGGAGAATGTTTTTACTGTAAGCATGAACAATATAATTTATGTGAAAATTTGGATCTTTTAAACGGTGCTTATGCTCAATATATAACCGTACCTGCAAGAATTGTACAAAAAAATATGCTGATTTTACCTGATAATTTGAGTTTTGATAAAGCTGCATTTTGTGAACCGTTGGCAAATGTTGTACACGGAGCATACAGAACCGAAATAAAAGAAGGTCAAAGCGTTGGCATTATTGGTATTGGTCCAATTGGATTAATGTTTGCAAGAATTGCAAAACTTATGGGAGCAAGAGTAATTGTAGCAGGCAGAAACCCTATAAAATTAAAAATGGCAGAAGATTTTGCACATGCAGACGAAATTATAGATTTGAAAAAATATCAAAATCCTCAAAAGATTTTTAAAGATTTTTCTGACGAAGGGAAAGGGCTTGATGTTGCAATTGAATGTGTCGGTTTACCTGAAATTTGGGAACAAATTTTTGAATATGTAAGACCCGGAGGGACAGTCCACTTTTTCGGAGGGTGCAAATCAGGTTCCAAAGTCAGTTTTGACACAACAAAAATGCACTATAGCGATATAAAAATGATGAGTGTTTTTCACCATACACCTCAATACTTCAGAAAAGCACTTGAATACATAGCAAACGGTGAAATTGAAGTTGAAAAACTAATAACCGAAACCCTTCCATTGGAAAAAGTTGAATATGCCATGGAACAACATATTGCAGGAAATGCAATCAAATTTTTAATTAAGCCCTGGCTATAAACTATTAGATATTCATAACCTTTAGAATATCGTTTAGCTCTGCAGATGTCTTTTTAACATCTGCATTGGAATATTTAATGGCATTATCAGGATCTTTTAAACCGTTTCCTGTTAAAATACATACGATTTTTGAACCTTTTTTAACCTGATCTTTAACTTTTATCAAACCCGCAACAGAAGCAGCAGAAGCAGGTTCTGCCAAAACACCTTCACAAGAAGCAATAAGTTTGTATGCTTTTACAATTTCATCATCTGTAACAAAATTAATCATACCATTGCTTTCATCTCGAGCGGCAACTGCTTTATCCCAACTTGCAGGGTTGCCGATTCTTATTGCTGTCGCAAGAGTTTCAGGGTTCATAATTCTTTCACCTTTTACAATTGCAGCTGCACCTTCAGCTTCAAAACCCATCATTTTAGGTTTTGCAGGTATTTTGCCTAATTCATAAAATTCTTTATACCCTTTCCAGTAAGCAGTAATATTTCCTGCGTTACCAACAGGAATGAAATGATAATCAGGAGCCTGACCTAATGCTTCACAAATTTCGAAAGCACCTGTTTTTTGTCCTTCTATTCTGTATGGGTTTACTGAATTAACAAGAGTTATCGGATATTTTTCGGAAATTTCTCTTACAACTTCAAGAGCTCTGTCAAAATTCCCCTGAATGGCAATAATTTCAGCCCCGTACATCATAGCCTGTGACAATTTTCCTAAAGCAATGTAACCGTCAGGGATTAAAACAAAAGTTTTTAAACCTGCTTTAGCGCCATAAGCTGCAGCAGAAGCAGAAGTATTACCTGTTGAAGCACAGATAATCGCTCCGGAACCGGATTCTTTTGCCTTAGTTACAGCCATTGTCATACCACGGTCTTTAAAACTGCCTGTTGGGTTACACCCTTCAAATTTTAAATATATTTCAGCATCAATCCCAATTTTTTTTGCTAAATTATCTGCCTTTATAAGCGGAGTATTTCCCTCATTTAAAGTTACAACCGGAGTTGTTTCACTTACCGGTAAATATTGTCTGTATTTATTAATTAAACCTGTATACATACCTTCCCTCACATTCTTTTTATATATCGTACTACAAAAAGAATCGTTTTTAAATTTCCACTCCCTGCATCATTTCAATGAGTTGATTAATTGTACCTTCCATTGTTACACTGTCATCAGTACGCTGTTGCAAAAATGCATTAATTTTCGGCATCATTTCTATAGCTGTATCCAAACGCGGATTTGAACCTTGCTGGTACATACCGACATCAATAAGGTCCTTATTCTCTCTGTATAAAGACATCAATGTTCTTAATTTGGCCGCAGCCTGCTTATGCTCAGGAGATGCTATCGAACTCATCAAACGGGAAATACTTCCCAAAACATCAATTGCCGGATAATGATTTGACTCTGCAACTTTTCTTGACAAGAAAATGTGCCCATCAACAATACCACGAACAATATCTACAATAGGGTCATTTATATCATCACCTTCCATAAGCACCGTGTATAATGCCGTAATTGATCCTTTTTCACTGTTACCGGCTCTTTCTAATACTTTTTGCAGCCAAGAGAAAATTGATGGCGGATAACCCTTCATTGTAGGTGGTTCGCCTAAAGATAAACCAACTTCACGCCCAGCCATTGCACAACGTGTTACGGTATCAGTCATTAAAAATACTTTTTTACCCTGATCCCTGAAATATTCACAAACTGCTGTTGCAGTTAATAAACATTTTTGACGAATAAGAGGAGGTTTATCCCCAGTAGAACAAACTAAAACAGATCTCGACATACCATATTCGCCAAGAGCATCTTCAACAAACTCTTTAACCTCTCTTCCACGTTCACCAATAAGTGCCACAACGTTTACATCTGCGTCAGAATTTCTGGCAATCATACCTAAAAGGGTACTTTTACCAACCCCGGAGCCTGCAAATAGCCCCAAACGCTGACCTGCACCCATTGTCATACAACCGTCAATTGCACGAACGCCTGTTGAGAATTGTTCGGTTATAATCGGCCGCTCAAAAGGCCCCGGAGGAGGGCCCTCTATTGCCTTCCATTCTGCACGAGACAAATCTAAAGGCTTACCGTCAATAGGATTACCCATTGGATCTATCAATCGCCCCAGTAAAAAATCCCCTACAGGAATAATTATTGGTTTACCTGTGGATGTTACAAGACTTCCCTGACCTATTCCTTCGCCATCAAGAAGTAACGATAATTGCGCAACTTCACCCTTAAAAGCCTGAACTTCCGCGGGTTTTTGTTTCCCATCATAAGTCTCAATGAAACACAAATCACCTATTTTTAAACCCGGCAACTTGACTTCTACAGTAAGGCCCAAAAGCTTTGATACAGAACCTTTGTATGAAAAAAGCTGTATTTCATCAAGTTTGGCTTTGACCCTCTGTTTTAGGTCTTCTAATTCACTTTTATCTATTTGAGCTTGCTCCATACTTTTTATTATAGCAATATTTTCGCGAATATCAATTTGTAAAAATATGCGATATTTATTTTGTTATGATATACTATGTTTATGGAAAATAAAATTAAAATTGGTTTAATCGGTCTTGGGACCGTTGGCAGCGGGGTTTTTAAAACCCTAAAAAGTTTTGAAAATGTTGAAGTAACTAAAATCGCTGTTCACAATATAAATAAAAAAAGAAATATTGATGGACTTGATACAAGCATTGTTACAGACAATGCATATGAAGTTGTAAATGACCCTGAAATTCAAATTGTAGCAGAACTTATAGGCGGTACAGAGCCTGCATTTAATTTAATAAAAACAGCAATCGCAAATGGAAAACACATCGTCACCGCAAATAAAGAGTTATTGGCAAAACATGGCCAGGAATTGTTTGAATTTGCACAGCAACACAACAGAGTTATACTATATGAAGCAGCGATTGCAGGCGGCATTCCACTTATTATGCCAATTAAAACAATTCTTGCAGGAAACAGAATCAATAAAATAAAAGCAATTTTAAACGGAACAACAAATTACATCCTTACCAAAATGGACGTACTTGGAGAATCTTATACAGACGTACTAACAGAAGCACAGGATTTGGGATACGCCGAAACAAATCCAACAGGAGATGTTGAAGGTTTTGATGCCGCATATAAAATTACAACACTTGCAACTATTGCTTTTGGCAAAAGGATAAAACTTGAAAATGTTTATCGTGAAGGTATTACAAAAATACGCCCTGAAGATATGAAAGCCGCAAATGAAATGGGATATAAAATTAAACTCATTGCGTCTGCAGAACTGGATGAACAAGGAAGAGCAGATGTAAGAGTACACCCTATGCTTGTTCCAAAATCCAAAACTCTGGCACATATAAATTATGTTACAAATGCTGTAACATTAACAGGACATCCCGTCGGAGAAGTCACACTATCCGGGCCCGGAGCAGGAGAATTTCCAACCGCAAGTTCTGTTGTAGGTGATATTTTAGCCATAGTTTCCGAACTGGATAAATCAGATTATATTTTACCAATGATGAGATGTTTTCATACACAAGATGCAGAGCCTATTGATATAGTTGACACAGAAAATAAATATTACATGGCTATAACCGTAAAAAATGTTATGGGCGTTATAGGTAATATTGGTAAAGTGTGCGGCGATAACAATATTAGTGTTGAAAGTATTGTACAAAAACAAATCAAAGATGAATGCGCAAATATAATTGTTATAACGGAATTATGCAAAGAAAAATCAATTAGAAATGTTATTGGCGCATTCAAAAATGACCCGGCAATAATCAGTGTTGACAGCCTTATCAGAGTTCAACTGTAAACATTCTTAACAATTTTGCTTGATACATGCTCATATGCTATCCTTTAAAGTGGAGAGGGTAGTTATGAAAAATATTGTAATTTACACGACAAAGAAGACTTCTGATATAGGAGATACACTTGCATCAATTGAAGATTCTAATATCAGAATTGAAGACGCTTCTAAACTTGGGGATTATGAGGAATTAAATCCAGGAGTTGTTATTATAGAAGATGTTCCAAATGTTAAAGATGTTTTGGCTGTAACAAAGTTTAAATATCCTTTATTATTTATTGGGGAAACATTCAAAGGCGCAACAGTAAGATCCGTAGCCTTTGATTATATAAAAACTCCAATTGACAAACAGGAATTAGTTGTCAGAACAAAGAACATGCTTAAAATCAGGGAATTGAGAGACAAGCTAAAAACTCTTGCAACTACTGATGAACTTACAGGCTTACATAACAGAAAATATTTACTTGAACGCATGGATCAAGAAATTTCAAGAGCAAAACGTTATGCAACACCTTTATCATTGTTGTTATTTGATTTAGATTTCTTTAAATCCGTAAACGATATATATGGTTACGAATGGGGAGACGTTTTATTAAAATCAATTGCAGATAAACTAAGACAAGTTATTCGTAAAGAAGATATTCTTACACGCTATGGTGATGAAGAGTATGTAGTTGTTCTTCCTAATACTTCTGAAGAAAATGCATTTTTATTTGCAGAAAGATTCAGAAAAGAAGTTGAACGCATGGAATTTATTCCTGCAGGAGAAGAAGAACGTCATCCTATCACTATTTCAGGCGGAATCGCAACATTCCCTTGTGTTCCGGATAGTGAAGAAGATGCAAATACAATTATAAGATATGCAGAACACGCACTCTACAATGCTAAAAAACGTGGCAAGAACAAAATTGTACAATTCTCACAATTAAATTTGGGAGAATAGAAAAAAGTTCCTTTCTGAACACTTACATAGTGTAAATCTGGTTAATAGGCGGTTTATAACCGCCTTTTGTTTATATTTAATATTTGTTTACATTCTTTAAAATATTCTAAAGTTTTTCAAAAATTTAGTCGATATTTTATTTGTACTTAGAATTTTTGGAGAAAGTAATTATGATAAAAAAGATAACAACACCATCCTATAATAGATGCGAAAGTGTTGAGTTAATATTAAGAGGAGCAAAAAAGCGTCGCGCTATGGCTTATGCTAACGCGGCAACAGTAAACTCTACTGCAGGGGTAAGAACAAACCTAAGAGCAGTAAAATAGTTTCTAAAGAGTATAAAATAATAAGAAGAGAGAAATTTAATAACACACCGGTTCAGATGAACCGGCTTTTTATTTTATATAGATGTCAATAAATTCTTATAACTATGAACTTTCGAAATAATAAAATCTACAATATCATTTTCAATATTAGATCCAAAATGCTGATTAATCTCTTTTATAAAATAACAAGGACTTGTTACATTAATCTCAATAATTTGCTCATCAATAACATCCAAACCGGCCATATAAATGCCCATGGAATTAAGTTTTTGAGCAACCGGTTTAAATTTTTCAATTTCAGAATCAGACAAAACCGCTTTTAAAATATTTGAATCTTTATGTTCACAGAATTTAAAATCATTATTACTTGGAACCTTCTGAACACAATATGGAAGTATTTTTTCACCTAAGAAAAGAACTCTCTTATCGCCATACACCGCTTTGTCTATATACTTCTGAACCATAAGCATACGTTTACCGTTTTGAGTCATTTGATTTATGATAACAGCGGTATTTTTATCCCCTTTTTTGAGATACATAACTCCGCCTCCAAAACATTGATTCAGAGGTTTTAAAATTATTTCATTATTTTCATCCAAAAATTTAATAATATCTTCAAAAGAAGAAGTCACAATATTTTTTGGCATTAAATCATTAAACATTACAGCATGTAGTTTTTCATTAAAATTTCGTACGGCATTTGTATTATTCATAATTAAAGTTTTTGAAGAATCAACAAAATCCATTATATATGTTGCGTTAATATAATCCAAATCGACTGGGGGATCCGGTCTGAACATAACCAAATCAAAATTATCTATTTTATCTTCACACAATTTGTCTTTATCATAAAATATATTTTCATTTTTTAAATATGCATTAAAAAAAGAGGCAAACGGAACTGAGGATTTTAATTTCAGCATATCTATCGTCGCAATTGCAACTTCACATCCTCGTTCCAGCAAACCTTTTATAATCCAAAAATTTGTTACTAAATTATTAAATTCAAAATATTTTAGTTCAACCCTGTCAATTATAAATAAAGTTTTCATATTACCTCTTTTTAATATTATTTCTTTTTAGAAGACTTTTCTTTTTGTACTGCACCATTTATAGATGATGTATCAAAAATCTGACAATTTGTATTACCCATCGCAACAAGTTGAGCAAACTTTTGCAAATCAGCTTCTATTTCAGGGAAAGAACCATAATGCATAGGAATTACAGTTCTCACACCCAACCATTTTGCAGCCATAGCAGCATGTTCAACATCCATCGTATAATTGCCGCCAATAGGTAAAATAGCAATTTGAGGAGCATAAAGCTCTCTAATTGTTTTCATTTCTCCTGTTAAACAAGTATCCCCCGCATGAAAAATTCGAACGCCATCCATATCAAATAGCAAACTTGCTGCAACACCACCATAAGTACCATCAGGCAAAGAACTTGAATGAAACGCCGGAAGTAACACAACTCTTCCCCAACTGTAATTTAACCAAGCTCCCAAACCCACAGATTTAGTTTTTACTCCTTGTTTTGACAAATATGCAGCTAATTCGGCAACGGCAGTAATTGTAATATCCTTTTCTTTTGCTATTTCAACAGCATTACCTAAATGATCGCCATGAGCATGAGTAAGAATTATATCTGTTATAGGAGCTTCTTTCCAGTTGTAATCTTTGTTTTTATCGACCCAAGGATCAATCAAAACTGAATTTTCACCATTTTTTAACTCAAATGAACTGTGATTTATATATCTGATATCTACCATTATGCCCCCCTTATTTATAAATACTTTAACACTGTTTTAATTTAACACAATTTGGTATAAAATTCAATTATGACTAACTATGATGTATACATGGGAAAATGCATAGAACTTGCAATAAAAGGGAGGGGTGCAACATCTCCGAATCCATTAGTCGGTTGTGTTATTTTGAATAACAGAGAAGAAATTATCTCTGAAGGATATCATGAAAAATATGGTGAATTTCATGCCGAAAGGAATGCTCTTAATAAGTTAGAAAACGCACAAGGCTGCACTTTAATTGTAAATTTAGAACCCTGCTGCCATCATGGTAAAACACCTCCCTGCACGGACATAATTATAGAAAAAGGTATTAAAAAAGTCGTATACGGGATGCAAGATCCAAATCCAATTGTTGGGGGTAAAGGTTTGCAAACCTTAAAAGAAGCCGGAATTGAAGTTTTGGGGCCTGTACTGGAAGACGAATGTAAAAAATTAAATGAAATCTTCATAAAAAACAAAATAAAAAAACAAACATTTGTAGCAATAAAAACAGCAACAACAATTGATGGAAAAATTGCAACTATTAATGGTGATTCTAAATGGATAACATCTGAGAAATCAAGAAATGAAGTTAAAAATATTCGCCAAAAATATGATGCAATCTTAACCTCGTCTTCTACGGTTATTGCAGATAATCCAACAATGAAGCACAGAAAGAAAATTATACTTGATAGAAATTTAAAAACAGATATAAACTCAAATATATATCAAAATGGTGAAATCTGTGTATTTCACGATGAGAAATATGATGTAAAAAATAATAACGAAAATATAAAATACATAAAAACACCGGTTATTAACAAAAAATTAGACATCGAATTCATTTTAAAACAGCTCTATGAATTAGGAATTATGAGCGTGCTCGTTGAATCAGGAGGAAGGCTTAATGAAAGTATGCTTCCTTTTGCAGACAAGCTATATCACTTTATTGCACCTAAAATTCTTGGTGATAACGACGGTAAGTCCTGCTTCTATGGGGACAAAAAGAACCAAATTTCAGAATGCACAAATCTGCATCTTACAGAAATACATACATTTTCTCCTGATATACTCTTAATTTATAGCAAGTAAACTATATCGCATAATTATTTGTAATATCGTAAAGATACTCAAGAATATGGGCAAAATATTTTAAATCAGAATTACCGTTTAAAACCAAATCAGCTTCCTGCCTGAAAGGTTTAACATATTTTTCACCTGCATCAGTAATATATTGCCAATGTTTCAGGGCATTTTCTCTATCCTGATTTCTCTCTTCTACTGCTCTTGAAATAAAACGACTCTTTCTTAATTCATTTTCTGTTTCGACATATATTTTTATATCAAAAATATCTTTAATATCCTCATACATTGTTGCAATACCTTCAACAACAATAATTTTTTGAGAGCTTACATCCAATGCACTTGGAACAGATACTCCGGTTCCGTTTGGAAGATACATAGGAGCCTTTATATCAATTCCATCAGCCAAATCAGTTAAATCTGATTTTAGTATATCTAATTTGAAATTAGAAGGAGCATCCAAATCATAGCCATTATCACGAAGATTATCAAACGAGCCGTATTTATTTATCAATTCTGAAATATCATTAAAATAATTATCAGTACTCAAAACCGTTACCGGCATTGATAATTGCTCAATTACATTTTTAATTTCACGACATATAGTAGATTTACCGCTTGCTGATTCTCCTGTAACACCAATTAGCATGCGTCTTGAAGGATTAGCAATAATTCTTTTGCTGAAACGATTTATAAAAGTCGGATTTATTGCATTTATAATAGGTATATCCTGCTTATTATCATATAATATTATTTGTTTAAATTTTGTCTGAAGGTAAAATGCCAGCAACTCGCGTCCAGACTTGAGATTAAAATCAGGTTTATTTATACGTTCTGTTTCTTTTTCTTTTAAAGATTCCATTTCATTTCCAACTAATTTACTGGATATGCATGTAATAATACACAAGAAAAAAAATTTTTGCCAGTCATTTGAATATTTTTTAATAATTTTGTACAAAATGTCATAATATAGTAAAATAAATATATTATGACAGTAAGCAAAGAACTATACGAAAAATATAAAGCAATGAAAGCGGCAAAACTTGCCGCATCAGAACAAACTGAAGCCGAAAAACCAAAAACAGGATTTGGTGCTCTTAGTCAAACAGAAAAAAGTGTTAAGAAAGAACAGACATCTGGTGAAATAATGAATCTCCAGACACAGCAAACAGCAGAAACAACTCCTGCGTGCATAAAAGAAGAAGCGTATATACAGAAACCTTCATTCGCTTCAACTCAAACAACTTTGACAAATTCAACACAAAACAATGAAGACAGTATTAAAAAATTTGCGCTTATCGGGTATCCGTTAGGTCATTCATTATCAAAATGTATACATGAAGCAGGTTTTAAAAGTATAGGGATTAACGCAACATATGAAATTTTAGAAACAAAACCTGAAGATCTTGTTGAAAGAATAAAATATTTAAGAAACAACGGCTATACTGGATTTAATGTTACAATACCGCTAAAATTGCCTGTTACAATGTTTCTTGATGAGGTTGATGCATCCGCAAACACTGTTAATGCCATAAATACAGCTTATATTGATCCGCAAACTCATTTTATTAAGGGCTTTAATACGGATGCTGCCGGATTTAAAAATGCAATTCCAAATGACATTTCTCTATTTGGAAAAACCGTAGGAATTTTGGGAACCGGAGGGGCCGCAAGAGCTGCAATATGTGCATTAGCCTCATATCAGGTTAAAGAAATGAAAATTTATACAAGAAATGTTGCAAATTCTATTGAATTTATGGAGTATTTACGTAAAACATTTCCAAATATTGAATTTAATTCGTATCAGATAGACCGAATCAGGGATTTATCCAAAATCAATTTTTTGGTAAACGCTACCCCTATAGGAATGCAGGGACATGCTTCAGGCTACACACCTGTCGAAGAACAGGAATTACAAACTTTACCTGCTGATGCGGTTGTCTATGATGTTATTTATAACCCTAAAAAAACGCTATTTATAAAATTGGCTCAAAAGCATAATTACAGAACAATTACCGGTATGGATATGCTTATATATCAGGCTGTTGAAGCCCAAAAAATATGGACAGGAAGAATACCTGATTTCAAGGATATGAAAATAGCAGCTCTTGAAAATCTATAAAATATCTAAAGGGTCAACATCAACAGTCATTCTGATATCTTTTGGTGCTGTAATTTTTGATAAAAATCCCGATACAAATTGATGACCTTTATCTCCAAGCTTGTTTTTTAATATAATCTGAAAACGCCACAAACTGTTTATTCGTTCTATTACACATGGTGTTGGGCCAAGAACATCAAGTCTTTCCCCAAATCCAAATTTGTTTATCATTGTTGAAAGTCTTAATGCAACTTCCTGAGCAGATTTTTCTGCTCTAAATTTATTTTCGGAGCTCATAATTATTCTGATTATCTGACTGAATGGCGGGTAATCAAACTCTTCCCTTGATATAATTTCTTTATCATAAAATTCACGATAATTTTGAGATTTCGCACTTTCTAACGCATAATATTCAGGGTTATAAGTTTGGAAATAAACCCGGCCTTTAAATTCTCCTCTGCCCGCGCGTCCTGCGACCTGCGTTAGTAGCTGAAAGCCTCGTTCTGAAGCTCTGTAATCAGGTAAATTAAAGCTTGCATCCGCAGAAATTACACCAACTAACGTCACATTAGGGTTATCAAGCCCTTTTGCAATCATTTGAGTTCCAACCAGAATATCAATCTCACCTTTTTGGAATTTATCTAACAATCTTATATGTTCACCTTTGCGAACCAAAACATCACTATCTATCCTCGCAATGTTATATCCTTGGAAAATTTCTTGGATGTATTGTTCAATTTTTTGAGTTCCTGTTCCGGAATTTTTCAAAATATCACATCCGCAATTCGGGCAAACATCCGGAAAATATTCAGCATGGTTACAATAATGGCATTTGAGCATATTATCTTTTGAGTGCCAAATCATTGGGATCGCACAATTAGGGCATTCAATAACATGCCCGCATCCCTGACATTGAGTGTAAGTTGAATATCCCCTGCGATTAATCAAAAGAATAACTTGTTGTTTTTGATCCAAAGTTTCCTTTATTGCAGTTTGCAAAGGCTGAGAAATCAAATGTTTATAAGCTCCCTGTCCATACTCCTGCATATTAATAACAGTTACAGGTGCTACTTTTGCATTATTATAGCGTTTTAGCATTTCATACAAATGATTTGAATTAACAGCATAATAATAACTGGAAATATCAGGAGTTGCAGAACCTAAAATTAAAGGACAATTATTAAATTGCGCCAATTTTTTAGCAACAAGTCTTGCATCATAGCGTGGAGCCGGAGTTGTTTGTTTGTATGCTCCTTCGTGTTCTTCATCAATTATTATCAAACCGATATTTTGTAATGGCGCAAATACAGCACTTCTTGCTCCTGCAAGAATTTTTATTTCATTTTTATAAAGTTTCTGCCAAACATCATATCTTTCACCTTCAGAAATACTGGAGTGCCAAATTGCAACATCTTTTGTCCCGAATTTTTTAGCTAATCTTTTGGTTAATTGGGAGGCTAAAGCAATTTCCGGAGCTAAGAACAGAACATTTTTACCTTGTTTTATTGTGTCATCAATAAGTTTAAAATACACTTCAGTTTTACCACTTGCCGTAACACCATGCAGCAAAATTTGAGGAGATTTTTCCTCTTTTATTTGTTTTGAAATATCTTCATAAACTTTCTGCTGAACTTCAGACAGCGTATTAAGAGGCTCCTGATTTGTTATATTTAAAATATCTAGCGGATTTCTGTAAATTTCTTCTTCTGTAATTCGTACACACCCGAGTGCTTCTAATTTTTTTATTGTTGCCCTTGTGGTTTTTGCAAGTTTTTCAAAATCTAATAAAGACATTTTGCCTTTATTTTTAAGAATTTCTAAAACTTGGAGCTGCCTTTTTGTAGCTCCAAAATCTCTTACAAATTCAACAGACAACTCTGTTTTTAAGGATTTTTCAATAAGTTTTAATGGTATTGCTGCATTCAAAACTGTTATTAAATCAGTACAATAATAGTTTGCAACCCATTCTAATAATTTTAAATATTCAGATGTAAATAAAGGTTTTTCTTCAAGTATTTTTGTTATCGGTTTAGCCTTAATTTCAGAAGGTAAATAATCACTAAAACCGACACAAAAAGCATTTATCATCCCCTGTCTTCCAAACGGAACCAGCAATACCTGCCCGATTTTTATTTTATTTTGAAAATGCAGAGGAATTTCATAACTGAAAGTTTTTACTCCCAGTGCTTTTATATTTACAAGACAGAGCGCATATTTATGAAATGACGGAGAAGAATTATCTCCGTCATTTTCATTTTGCCGTTTTTTTAACGTCAATTTTTGTTCAAATAATTTATTTTGAATTACATCTGCCATAAAAATTATTATTCAGCCTCAGCCATAAATTCCTGTCTTGCAGCTTCAATTGCTTCTGTTAATAAATCCAACTGATCAGGAGAGAATGTAACCCCTTTTTTAGTTGGCAACCATGTTGCACCGTCATCAGTTGTGTAAAATATTCTCATATTCAGGTAGCTTCTGCCTTTGTATTCACTAACTGAAATTTGTAATTGTTCAGTATCAGAACGTTCGATTGTTGCTAAAATTTTTGCATCTGCCATAATCATTCTCCTTATAAAACTGTAAATAAATATTATTCTAAAATTTATCTTACGTCAAGAAACTTATGAACCTGAGGAATTAAACGTACTTTTGAATATTTTTTGGTAAATTTCTCCAGAATTTTTGAACAAAATTCAGAACTTACAGACATTTTATCCCCATTCATTTTTGGTTGTAAAACCAATTCTACAGCGAATTTTCTTCCGATTTGAACAGATTTTTCAACTTCTTCTTCTGTAATATTTTCATCAAAAACAATTTTTGCAAACGTATCTATACCTTTACATTCACATAAAAATTTTTCATGCAATTCAAAAGTATTTTTACCTGTTGAAGATGGCAATTTAATATCCGCCGAAACGATATCAATCAAATTTTTTATTTCATTTAATTCTTTATACATAGTTGCATTTGTTTCAAGATAAATTTTTGTTTGACCTTTTACCATTGGCAAAAATTCCTGTAAAAATTTGTATGATAACAAAGGCTCTCCACCTGTTAAAGAAATTGAATGAAAAGTTGATAAATCGTACTTTAATGTAATTTCATCATATAAACTTTTTGGAGAATATAATATTCCTGTCGAAAATTCAGTATCACAATAGCTGCAACCTAAATTACAGCCACAAAAACGAATAAACAACTGTTTATAACCTACTACAGGACCTTCCCCCTGAATTGATGAAAATATTTCATTTATCTTAGCTTCCATACCCGAAACTCTTTCTCACATCATCATGCGACAGATTTTTTAACTGTTGATACAATCTGATTTCATCATCCGACAAATTGTGAGAAAATTCAATACTTACCGTAACAATTAAATCTCCGATTTTACCTCCTTTTTTTATTCCCTGTCCTGCAATACGAAATTTTTGCCCTGAACAGGTATTTTTAGGGAGTTTTAATTTAATTGTTCCGTCAAAAGAAGGGATGGAAATTTCTTCGCCTAACGCGGCTTCAAATGGGGTAATCGGCACGTTATAATAAATATTTAATTTATCATAATGAACCTGAGTTTTTGTTTCAATTCTTATAATAAGAAAAACATCCCCGTTTGCACCGCCATTAATACCTGACGCCCCTTCCCCTTTTAAACGGAGTTTTGCACCGTGTCTTACCCCTTTTGGAATAGATACGGTAATTTTTTTTGCCTCGGTTATCATACCTGTGCCGTTGCATTGCGGGCATTTGTCACCGTTTGCAAACCTGTGTCCGTTACATTTCGGACATTGTTTTGTTGTTCGGATATTTATAATACGTTTACTGCCTGTGATTACTTCATCGGGAGTAATTACAACTTCGGTAGTAATATTTTCACCTTTTTTAGGTTTATGAAGTTCTTTCGTTCGTTTATTTTTCTTTAACTTTGCACTCCAAATTTTGAAAGCTTTGAAAAAATCCGGTTTATTATTTTGAGATTGCTTTTGCGGCTTTTTAGGTTTCGATGCGGTACTATTATTGGTATTTACATTTGGTTGTTCTTTTTCTTCTTTTACTTCTTCTTTAAAAATTCCGTTTAATATATCATAATTACGGCGCTCTTTTTCGTCAGAAAGAATTTCATATGCTTTTGTAATTTCTTTAAAAATCTCAATAGCCTCGGGGGATTTATTAATATCGGGGTGATATTTTCGCGCAAGTTTGCGGTAAGCAGATTTAATTTCAATAATAGTTGAACCTGTGCTAACCTCTAAAATTTCGTAATAATTTTTTGTAGTATTAAACGCCATACTACATATCTAATGATAAATTTTTAAATTTCAACATATCTTTTTGTATTAGGTAACAATGATTAATATTTATAAATTTGAAATAATTTTATCTGTAAATTCGGTTGTTGAAAGATTTCCGCCGATATCTGCAGTCTTAAAGCCCTGAGATAAAGTTGCAAATAAAGCCTTTTCTATTTTCTGAGCAATCTGATTTTCGTCTATATATTTTAACATTTCTATCGCAGACAACAACAAGGCCGTAGGATTAGCCTTATTTTGCCCCTTTATATCAGGAGCAGAACCATGAACGGGCTCAAAAACAGCACATTCTTTGCCAATATTAGCACCCTGAGCGACACCCAAGCCCCCAATTAATCCTGCAGTTAAATCCGAAACAATATCACCGTATAAATTTGGCAATACCAAAACATCGAATCTTGTCGGATCCTGAACAAGCTGCATACACAAATTATCTACAAGAATTTCTCTTTTATTTATATTTGGGTAATCTTTTGCTACATTTCTGTATGAATCCAAAAATAATCCGTCAGAAAGCTTCATTATATTTGCCTTTGTAACAACACAAACTTCCTTTCTGTTATTTTTTTGAGCATAATCAAATGCAAATCGGCATATTCTTTCAGATGCTTCCCTTGTGATAATTTTTATGCTGTGGGCAGTATTTTCATCAATCTGTTCCTCGACACCTGCATACAAATCTTCTGTGTTTTCCCTTACAACAACAATGTCAACATCTTTAAATCTTGTTTCAACACCGGGTAAATTTTTACAAGGGCGCAAATTTGCATACAAATCTAATGATTTTCTTAACTGCACATTGACAGAACGAAATCCTTTTCCAATAGGAGTTGTGACAGGAGCTTTTAAAGCAACTTTATTTTTTTTAACTGAATCCAAAACCCTTTCCGGCAAAGGTGTACCTTCTTTTTCTATAACATCTGCACCTGCACTTTGAATATCCCAATCAATTTTTAATCCTGCTTTATCTATAATCTTTACAACACTATCAGATATTTCAGGACCGATTCCATCACCATTTATCAATGTAATTCTGTGCATATAAACCTCTTTTTTACTTACAAAATTATTATACTACAAAACAAATGGCGGATTATAAAATCCGCCACTCATCCAGATTACTGTTCAAGTAAAATAACTATTTTAAGCTAATTTTTACAGCAGGTCCTTTTTGCTGAATGTCAACTTTGTTTTCTCTTGCTAACCAGCCTAAACCTAAATCTGCAAAATTACCTTTTAAATCTAATTCCTTTTTCATTTTTGCAAATGAAGTAGCACCGTTTACGTGCAAGTAATTGTATATTTCACCTGCACTAAACCCGATTTGTTCTTCCAATGTTAAGTTAGATTTTTTTGAAACTGCCATGATTTTCTCCTTTCGCGATTCAATAATTGTATTTAAAACACTCTTTCGTTAGCTATATATTAGAAAATTTTCAGGTAATACGCATCATACTAAAGTTGTATTTAGTCATATTTTTCTGATAAAATACATTAAGGGAGTATCTATATTGTTTATTGAGGGAAGCATAGTTTCAGATAAAACAGATATTTTGCTTGACAATTATGTCAGGTTAATTAATAGCGGAGTTCCGGCATCTGAAATTTTGGTTTTGGTTCAAAATTCAACATTGAAAAATGACTTTTTATCAAAAGTTCTTGAAAGACTTGAAGTTAGTTCTCTGGAAAAACCTCTCATACACTCTTTTTTTTCACTCGTTTACAACACCGTTTCTGATAACTGGGCTTTTCTGGAAGACCACAATATTTTTGATAACCCTGTTATTCTTCCGAATTTATCTGGACTTGAAGTTTCGCAATTTATATTAAAAGATATTCTTAAAAAAGTTAAATTTAAAGGATACAATTCAAGAATGTCTTTATTACAGCAAATCTTCAGAAGATATTCTCTTATTGTCCAAAATAATTTAACCCCCAAAGAAGTAGACGAAAGAGCAAAAATACTAAAGGAAGGTTTTTCGGATGAAGCAAATCTTGCAATTAATAAACTACTTCGCAAAACACTTGAATTAAGAGGTTTTGATTACCTCAGACAATGCCTTTTATTTAATTTTATATATAAAAATACAAAATATTTTGAAAACATAAAATATATTTTTATAGACGATGCAGATGAATGTACTCCCATATGTATAGATTTTATTGAATATTTATCAAAAAATAATACAGATTTTTATATTGCAATTGATCCGTCAGGCTCCAGCAGATGCGGATATTTAAGTGCAGATAAAAATAATTATACAAAGTTGAAGAAAACATTTAATTCTGATAAAAGAATTACAGCAACCGAAAAAGCAAACAAATCCGCCTCAGATTTGTTTTATAATGTTTTAAATGATGAACAAAGAGTCCTTCATAATTTTTCTTATGAAACTTTTTCCAAACGCATTGAATGTATCGACGCAGTTTGCACAGAAATTACAAAATTACTTGAAAACGGGATAAAACCAAAAGATATTTCTGTTATTACTCCAAATGTAGATGAATTGCTAAAATTTTCCCTAAAAGAAAACATTAAAAATATAAATTTGCTATACCTGACAGGAAATGAAAAACTTATCCAAAATAAATATGTCCTCGCAGCAATAACTATTTTAAAAATAAACACTGACTTAAAAAATTCTCTTTCCGAATTTGATATAAGAGTTATTTTATCAGAATTTTTGCGAATTCCTCTTAAATACTGCGAACAAATCCTTAAAAAATTTGATAAAGATAAAATACTTATACCATTTGAATTTAGCGACAATGAATACTCTCAGAAATATCATGATTTTATCAACTTGGTTAAAGAGTTAGAAAACTCCGACCTTAAAATTTCTGAACAAATTTTATTTATCTGCAATAAATTGTTTAATTTTACCCCAAAAGAACATATCGAAATAAGCAAATTTAACTTTTTTATTAAACAAATAAAAGACTTTGAAAACATATTCGGAAAAGAATTTAACAAACACAAAACTGATATCATTCTGCAAATAGAAAATTCCATAATCTCTGAAAATCCATACTCCATACTCGAAATAAATACAAATGATCTTGTTATCTCAACTCCGCAAAAAATCATTGATAACCACGTTATTACCCGTTATCAGTTTTGGCTTGATATATCCTCTTCTGAGTGGATAAAATCAGATACCGGCCCATTGTACAATGCATGGGTATTTCAAAAAGACTGGGATAGTGATGAATATACAATAGAAGATAATATAAATTTGTCCAGAGATAAAAATGCCAGAGTCTTGCGAAAATTGGCACTTTGTGCCAAGGAGCATATTTATTGCAGCTCTAGTTTATTTGATTCTAACGGAGTTGAAAATTTTGGTGCAATAGAAAAATTTATAATAACAAACAAAGAAAAAGAAGAAAAAGAAGAAAAAACTGTCTTTGAAATTACTCCAAGAGAAGACCAAAAACCGGTACTTGATTATAAAAATGGATATATGGGTATTTCTGCAGTTCCTGGGGCAGGAAAAACAACGATCCTACTTGCACTTATTTTAAAATTACTGGAACGCAATATTAACCCGGAAAATATTTTTGTATTAACTTACATGGAATCTGCTGCCAGAAATTTTAAAGAACGAATAAAAAATGTATATAAAAATTCTTCAAAATTACCTAACATAAGCACAATTCACGGACTTGCCCTGAGAATTTTAAAAGAAAACGGGAACTACGAAAAACTCGGACTTTCAGGAGATTTTGAAATTTGCGATGACGCTCAAAGAGCGAGAATTTTAAATGAAATATCCTCAAATATCGGGATAAAACCAAAAGAAGCAGAAGAATATGACAGAGCAGTTTCCGCATTAAAAATGAGCGGAGGAACCAAACCAGATAATACAACGGATAAGCAACTAAAACAGTTTTTTAATTTTTATGAGCAATACCAAAATAAACTAAAGGAGCTTAATTTAATAGATTATGACGATATGCTCTCCGGCTCAGTTAAAATTCTTGAAAACAATTCGGATATTTTAAGACACTATCAGGAAATATGTGAATACATTATAGAAGATGAAGCTCAGGATTCTTCCCAAATACAACAAAAACTTATCAACTTGCTATCGGGAAAGCATAAAAATATAATTCGCTGCGGGGATGTTAACCAATCAATAACATCAACATTTTCAAACGCAGATGTTGAAGGCTTCAGAACATTTATAAACAAATATCACAATGTCAGTATGAATTGTTCTCAAAGATGTTCAAAAGATATTTGGGGTTTAGCTAATAAACTTGTTAAAACAAGTCTATGTGATGAAGATTCAAAAAATTCATTTTATGAAATGTACATGTCACCTGTTGAAGGTAAAAACCCAGAAGAAACGAATGCCGTAGAATCCGGAATTTTTTCGACCCCACAAGAGGAGAAAAATTTTGTTTTAAAAACAATAAAAAACACTCTCGCAAAAAATCCAAATTACACTATTGGAATACTTTTACGAAACAATTATCAGGTAGCAACATGGCAAAATCTTATAGAAAACAGCGGCTTTAAAGTTATTACAAGAAATCAATGTCTTGAGCAAAAATCAATATTTAGAGCTATTTTTGCGGCAATGAAAATTATTTTAGATCCGTTTAACAATCAAGTATTAAGCACAAATTATGAGATTTTATCAGATTTGGGAATTTACAAAAAAGTATACGGACAAGAAATTTTAAAATATGAAAATCCTTTTATTCAAATTAATTGTGACTACATAAATAATATTTCTCTGGAACAGTTCTACTGGGATATAAATCACTGGTTATCACTCTGTTACCTTTCACCAAACGAGTTGGTGGTAAAAATTGCATATGATTTACACCTTATAAAGTCTGATATTGATAAATCAAATATACACTTGATTTCTACACTTATTAAACGCATATCTATGGCAAATAATTCACTTGACTACATTGTAAATCGACTCACTGAATTATCTAAAAAAGCCAACTTAAGTGGTTTTAAATTTTTCTCTGAAGAAGATGATGACGATAAAAAAAATTTGGAAGGGAAAGTACAAATAATGACAATGCACAAGTCAAAAGGAGATGAATTTAATCTCGTTTTCATACCTGAATTAAGCGAAAAAAATCTTCCTTTATCAATTAGTTCAATAAATTTGAAATCTTCTGATTTGACAGAAAAAGTAAAAAGCACAAATCCAAATTACAAAAATAAAACGACCTATGAACTAAAACAGGAAATTCTATGTGAAAACTTGCGTCTGCTATATGTTGCAATAACAAGAGCAAAAAACAAATTATATATAACTACAAGTGAAAAAGAACAGACCTATGGTAAAAAGCTCAGAGACTCTGAACCCAATATGATTTTTTCAACAATTTTGGAGGATAAAATATGCTAAATAGTTTTTCTCCAAATATGTTAAAAGTTTATCAAACTTGTCCACAAAAATTCTACTTGCAATATATTGAGCACCTGAATATGCCTAAATCTGATTTGCCTTTTGAAAAAGGTAAAAAAATTCACGCTTTAGCAAATTATTATTTACAGAAAATAAAAATAGACAAACTGGAAAATAACTTGACTCAAGCTGAGCAAAAAACCTGGGAGCTACTGTTAAATAACGAATATTTTAATAAAGAATGCCTGAAAACAGAATTTACACTTTATTCAAAAATCGATAAATACTGGCTTAGCGGAAGAATTGATGCGGTGGTAAAAGAGAATAATGATTTCTACATACTGGATTATAAAACAGGAAAAATTCCACAAAATCCGCAATACGATTATCAAACAATGATTTACCTTTTATGCATGCACAAATATCTTAAGCAATATTCTTCACTGTCATTTATATATCTTGATCTCAAAGAAAATAAGAATATTACCGTTAATTTTGATAAAAATTTAGAACAAGAATATATACAAAAGATAACGGAAATTTGTAATAAAATAAACACAGACAAAACATTTAAATGCAACAAAGAAAACTGTAAATTCTGCGAATACTCTAAAATTTGTAATCTATAAAACCTGCTTGATCGCCTCTATCATACCGGTTGGATCTGCAATATTTTTCCCGGCAATATCAAATGCCGTACCGTGTCCCGGAGAAGTTCTTATAATATCAAGTCCAATTGTTGTATTGACAGTTTTTGCACCTGCAACTGTTTTTATCGGAATCAAACCCTGGTCATGATAATTTGCGATATAACAATCATATTCATCTTTTTCGTTTTTATAATAATGCTGTGCAGCCGCCACAAATAAAGTATCAGATGGCTTTGGCATAGTGATATTTATACCTTGCTCATTCAATTTCTTTACAGCAGGGATCAAAATATCTCTCTCTTCTGTTCCCAAAATACCATCTTCCCCCGCATGAGGGTTAAATCCACACAAAGCAAATTTTGGATTTTCTATGCCAAAATTATTTCTAAAAGTTTTTACAAGATTTTGAATTTTTTCAATAACAACTTTTTCTGTTAAACTAATATCTTTTAAAGCACAATGCCTTGTTAAAAGCAGAACTCTGAAATTTCCGGCAACAAAAAGCATTTCGGCTAGTTGATTATCATGTGCCAAATATTTTTGCAAAACCTCAGTCTGCCCATTAAATATATGTCCTGCCAAATGCAGAGAATTTTTGGCAACAGGAGCGGTTACAATTGCTCTTGGTTTTATTGTACATACCCTTAATAAACTTTGATACGAAAATTCCCCAGCCTCTTTTGTTACTTCCCCTGGAATTATGTCCTTTTGGTCATAAGGAATATTTACTATTTCATAATCAATATCCAAATTTCCATAATAATTTAAAATTTCATTATTAGATATTATAACAACGCTATCTTTTGGAAGTTTCAAAATATTAAGAGCCTTTATTGTAATTTCTGCTCCTATACCATTTGGGTCACCCGTTGTTATTGCTATTTTATTCATATTAATGCCTGTCAAAATATTTTAAAATTTCAATTAATGTATTTACTCCACCAAGATTACCCGATTTTGTAACTATCCATTGATCAGATTTCGCACTTTTGCTCAACGCAATAGCTGGCAATACTTCATCAATAAGTTTTAATTGATTAGCATTTATAGCATTGCAACATTTATATGAAGTTTCTCCGCCTAAGGTAATAAGTATAGCTTTTGTCCGTTCAACTACCGCTTTTGTTAATTGAGCTAGATAATCTGTTATAACGCTTGCAAGACCTGATTTTGTCAGCTCGGCTTTAATAGACTCTTCTGCAAAACCGTCAAAATTTTTGATTAAATTTGAAGTATGAACAAGAACAATATTATCATTTTTTAAATTAGATACAATTCGTTCTACCAGACTATCATCTAAACCTGATAATACTGTATTCATATTTAACTCTATGATTAAGCATTTTTCATCATACTCACCACTTTGTTCAAGTTTATTTATCTGGTTTGCAGTAATTTGTGTTGCACTTCCTGAAACGATAAATTTTGGCAATTGCGGAAGTTTAACCGATAATTTTTCATGGCTTTCCAACGGAGGAAACCAATCATCACTTAATACTTTTGCAGCCGCAGCATTCCCAACAGGCAAAATTTTATAATTAGATCTACGCATTGCCAAAACTATTTGTTCTAAATCCGTTGTCAAAACAGAGTCAGCTATAATTATTTTTTTACCATCAGCTATTAAATCGTTTAATTTTAATAAAATTGGTCCCGCACCATCCAAAACTGTTTTTAAATCAATAACACCTACAATATCAGCAAGATTTTCACCAAGTTGAGATTTTATTAATGTGGGCAGGTGAGATTCAGTAATAGGAGAATGAGGATCCATAGCCATTTCAGTTCTTTCGATTGGCACACCTTTTAAAAGTTGATACCCTCCAACCGTAATTCTTCCTTCTTGAGGAAAAGCCGGCATTATAACAGCAGCATCCCACTTTATGACTTCTAAAATAGACATCACTTCAACTGCAATATTACCTCTGACAGTTGAATCAATTTTTTTATAAATATAATCAGGATTTAAGCTGTCTATGACCAAATGTGCAGCATTTTTAACTTTTTCAAACGCATCTTTCGGAGAAACATTTCTTGATTCTGTCGATATTGCCCAGGCCTGAGACTGACTGTCATTATTATTTTCAATACTATCTCCAGATAAGAATATATTAGTATCGGCACCATTTAGCATAAACTGCAATGCAGTATCATTTGCACCGGTTAGATCATCCGCGATAATAGCCGCAATGTTAGAACTACTTATCATAATACAGCTTCTTCTACATCCTTTTTAGAACCTAATAATCTTATATTATTTGCAATTATATAAAAAGTTTCTCTGTCATTACCTGTCTGTTTGTCAGTCCAGCGGCGATTGGCAATTCTACCATCTACAGCAATCAATCTTCCCTTTTTAATATATTCAGCAGCAAATTCGGCCTGCTTGTCCCAAACTTCAATGTTAAACCAATCAGTAACTTCTGCTTTTGTTTTTGAATCCCATCTGTTCACCGCAACAGAAAAAGTTGCCTTAGTTTTTCCTGATTCAAAGGAAGTAAAGTTTTCTGAAGCATCTCTTCCGGTTCTTCCAACAATTGTAACTGTATTCATTATTTATCCTCTCAATTTTATCTTACTAACTGATATTATATAACAAAAGAATAAAGCGCCTAAAAAAGAGTAAAAATTTGTAAACATCACGCAATATAAAACAACAAATTTATAAGAAAATCTGCAACTAACATAAAGATAGTAGAAAGTATTGCAGCCCTTGTTGTAGATGTTCCAACCTCTTTTGCTCCCCCTTTGGTTTCATAACCTTTTGATGCACACACCAACGCAATTAAAGCACCAAAAACACATGCCTTTAATAAGCTTATGTAAATATCTTTGGTCTTCATCCATGCCCATGCAGAAGCCATATATCGAGCGGGATGAAGACCTATTGTCTGATTTGCGACATACATACCACCCAATATACCAATAAATTCTGCAATAATAACTACCATTGGAACAGTAACTGCTGCAGCAACAATTCTTGGAGTAAAGTAATATCCTATAGGACTTATGCGCAAAGTTTTAATAGCATCAACCTGAGATGTAACTTGCATATTTGCAATTTCGGCAGATATCGCTGTTCCTGCCCTTGCACCTATTGCTAATGCTACAAAACCCGGAGCAATTTCTCTTATCATTACCAAAGTAATTGTTCCTCCAATATATGCTTCCGCTCCAGTCATCAAAAATTCTTTTGAAACCTGTATCGCAATTACAGCTGCCGAAATAAATGCAATAATCAATGATATTGGCAATGAATCATAACTTATCATCGCAGCCTGAGATATTACACTCTTAAATCTTAAATTACCACCGATAAGATATTTTATACACTCTATAAAATTTTGTATGCATACACCAAGAAATCTGATCATAGAAATAATATATCATAAAATCACCTATTTAAAAAGATAATTTATTATCCCATAATTTATCAAACTCCCTGAGCTGTTGAATTGCATACATAAAAACATCCTCAAAATCTTTGTCTTTCGGAAATTTTTCATTATACATATCTGCCATTTTTGAGATTCCTATCGCCAAACTATCCCTAATATAATCATATTTTTCTCTATAATTCATAAATTTATTATAATAATCCTTATTGCATACGGTATATATATTATACCATGCAATAACTTATGTCAAACAAGCAATACATAATCTATAATATCGTTATGATAGAATTTAAACTTGATGACTTAATATGGATGCACAGAACAAACGCAGCTGAAATATCAAAAGCTACAGGATTGGGAACGACAACATTATCAAAATTACGAAATTCAAAAAGTGCAAATGTCAGTATCAATACCATTGATAAGTTGTGCAAATATTTTGATTGCAAAGTTTCTGATTTATTTGAATATGTGCCTGATAAAAAGTAGTTTTATGCAATAAAAAAGGTGAAAATCCCGAGATTTTCACCTTTTTCATTATATTCTCTAGTGTTATTACTTAGATTTTTTCGCTGATTTAGCAGGATAATAATCTCTTACAACACCTTCAAATGCATCGATATAAATTGCTTTAATATCGCTCATAAGAGGATATGCAGGGTTTGCACCCGTACATTGATCATCGAATGCTAATTCAACCATTTCATCTAATTTTGCATAGAAATCTTCTTCAGAAACACCGAAGTCTTTAATTGAATTTGGTAAGTTGATTGCTTTCATCAACTTATCAACAGCTTTAATATAATTTTCAACTTTTTCTTCGATTGTTTTTCCGCCAATACCAAGTTCATCTGCAATTTGAGCATATTTTTCTTTTGCATTAGGGAACTTATATTGAGGGAATGTTGCCTGCTTGTGCGGATAATCAACAGCATTGTATTTAATTACCTGTCTTATCAACAAAGCATTTGCAACACCGTGAGGAACGTGGAACATAGCACCTAATTTGTGAGCCATTGAATGGCATAATCCTAAGAATGAGTTAGCAAATGCCATACCTGCAATTGTTGCAGCATAGTGCATTTTTTCTCTGGCGATAGGATCATTTGCACCATTTGCCCAAGATCTTTCCAAATATCTGAAGACTAATTTACATGCTTCTAAAGCGTTTGAATTTGTAAAGTTAGTTGCCATACAAGATACATAAGCTTCTGTTGCGTGAACCAAAGCATCAATACCTGAAGCTGCAGTTAATCCTTTTGGCATACCGTCTACAAAATTAGGATCGATAATTGCCATATTAGGAGTTAGTGCATAATCTGCAATCGCATATTTTACACCGGTTTCATCATCAGTAATAATTGCAAACGGAGTAACTTCAGAACCTGTACCTGATGTAGTCGGGATTGCGACCATTGTTGCTTTCTTACCTAAATCAGGAATTGAACAAATTCTTTTTCTGATATCCATAAATCTCATTGAAATATCAGAGAAATCTGTATCAGGCTGTTCATACATCAACCACATAATTTTAGCAGCATCCATTGGAGATCCGCCGCCTAATGCGATAAATACATCAGGTTCATACGGTTTAATAATATCCATTGCTTGCTTAATAGTTGACAATGTAGGATCAGGTTTAACATCAAAGAATATTTCGTGATCAATACCGATTTCATCAAGAACACTCGTAATAGCATCAACAGCACCTGAATTAAACAAGAATCTGTCAGTTACAATAAATGCACGTTTTTTACCCGCAAGTTCACGGAGAGCTAAATCTGTAGCACCTCTTTTAAAGTAAACTTTAGAAGGAACCTTGAACCACAACATGTTTTCTCTCCTTTCAGCAACCGTTTTGTAGTTTAATAAGTGTTCTACACCAATATTACCGGAAACAGCATTTCCGCCCCAAGAACCACAACCCAATGATAGTGATGGTTCTAATTTAAAGTTGTATAAATCACCAATACCACCTTGAGAAGATGGAGAATTGATTAGTACACGGCATGATGGCATCAATTCGGCATATTCATCAATTCTTTCCTGAGAACGAGCATCAGTGTACAATACTGATGTATGACCTGCTCCGCCTTTTGATACCAATTCATAAGCCATTTGAGTTGCTTGTTTAAAATCTTTTGCTTTATACATAGTTAAAATTGGTGATAATTTTTCTCTTGAGAATGGATCACTCCAATCAACAGAAGGTCTTTCACAAAGTAAAATCTTTGAATACTCAGGAATTTCGAAGCCTGATAATTCTGCAATTTTAACTGCACTTTGCCCAACGATAGCCGGATGAGCAGTTCCTCTGTTAGGATCAATAAACGGAAGATCAATCATTTTTTGTTCATCAGCTTTAGATACTAAATAAGCACCTCTGTATTGAAATTCTTTTTTAACTTCTTCATATACATCTTCAACAACAACAACTGATTGCTCTGAAGCACAAATCATACCATTATCAAAAGTCTTTGACATAATGATTGAAGAAACAGCCATTTTAATGTCAGCAGTTTCATCAATAACAGCAGAAGTGTTACCAGGACCAACCCCTAATGCAGGGTTGCCTGATGAATAAGCTGCCTTAACCATTCCCGGACCACCTGTAGCCAAAATACAAGCAATATCAGGGTGTTTCATCAACTGCCCTGAAAGTTCAACAGAAGGAACGTCAATCCATCCGATAATATCTTCAGGAGCACCTGCTTTTACAGCAGCTTCCAAAACAACTTTTGCAGCTTCAATAGTTGATTTTGTTGCACGAGGATGTGGTGAAAAGATAATTGCATTTCTTGTTTTTAAAGCAATTAATGATTTAAAAATTGCTGTTGAAGTTGGGTTTGTTGTAGGAATAATACCTGCAATAATCCCGAGAGGTTCAGCAACTATTTTTGTTCCGTTTGCTTTGTCTTCACTTATGATTCCGCAAGTTTTTGCATTTTTGTGCTTGTTATAAATATATTCACTTGCGAAGTGATTTTTAATAATTTTATCTTCCAAAACTCCCATACCTGTTTCTTCAGCAGCCATTCTTGCTAAAGGAATACGAGCTTTGTCTGCAGCCGTAGCTGCAGCCTTAAAAATTTTGTCAACTTGTTCTTGTGTATAAGTCGAATAAATTTTTTGAGCCTTTTTAACTCTTTCAATAAGCAGTTCAAATTGTTCTGCACTGTCAACAACTGCTGATTTACTTAGACTTTTTTCAAGTTTTTCAACAGTTTTTTTACTTTTTGTTGTCATATTTTTTCTCCTTTATATAAATAATAACATGATATAATCATTTTATTCGTGATTTTTTTCACAATTATATTTTACTTTAAATATTTTTATAAATCAAGTGTTGTTTTTACAATCTTTATAAGATTTTTATATCTGTTAATTTATATTATTACCCAACCGGATAATTTATTATTTTGGGCACAAAATATATAAAGCCTCAGATTAAGTGTAAAAACGGCACTTTATCGGATGTTTTGATTATTATTGGGTTTGAAGACCTTAACAAAACTTTATAATAGGACTTGACAAAAAAATCATTATAGTTTATAGTGAAATTGTTAGATGAAGTGTTCAAAAAACACTTAATCAGAAAGGAGACCAAGATGATTACATTGAATCCTGTAAAAATAACAAGAATAAAACCAATTACTTTTGGAAACAAAAATATTAATAATGAAAATAACAGAGTCGGTTTGATGGCTATAGATAAAAATTCAAACAATAAGATTAACTTTGAAAAGGATTTATTTATTACAACAAACGCAGATCCTGTTCAGTCCAATCCGTTAAAAGCTATCGGATACAACTTTGTTAAGGCTTATAATATACTATGCACTCCCAAAAACAAATTAAAAAGCAATACGGTTTCAAATCATTTACCATACTTGGCATAGTATGAGATAAAAAAATAACAACCCCAATAATTACCCCCAAAAAAAAGAAACTTAAGCGATTTTACCCCAACAGCTTGAGTTTTTTTGTTTTGTATGTACTATATTAATATGAAATTTTTAGAAAAGCTGGATATCAAACAAGAGACTAAAACATACATAGCAGGGGTCATATTTTTTGTAATAACACTGTTTATACTGTCTTCTGTAAGTTTTATATGGATTGCGACCGACAAACTAGATATACTTTTCAGCCAAAAAGCAGAAGTTGTATGCACATATTTTGCATCCATAATGGACAGAATCCTGTTTGTAATGATAATATTATGGCTTTTGCCTATAACTATAATGCAATTTGCGGCAAAAAATAAAAGCAAAACGGATAAAATTACATTATTAGAGGCTGTATTAATTTTAATAGCACTGTTAACTATTTTTGCCGGTGGGGAATATCATTTCTATAAAATCTATAAAAGCGGGGAATTAACGAATTCTGAATTGTTCTCTAAACCAACATTGGAAATGAAAATTTTTGATAAGATTTAAACCGGAACTTGAACAATTTTGTAGAATTTATAAACTAATCTTGTTAAGTTTTCATCACTTTTTAGCTGATGAAACATTTCATCAAGAAGCTCTTCGTGAGATGCAAAATGTTCAATGGTAAATAGTTCAGATGGGTGAATATTAAATGCTTCAAGTATTTTGTTAAGATTTTCTGCAGATGGATAATATTTTCCTCTTTCAATGTTAGAAAGTGAAACGGTTTCAATCCCAATTTTTTCAGCAAGAAATTCTTGAGTCATATTTTTGGATTTTCTAATTTCTTGAATTCTTTTTCCAAGCAATTTTTTGATATCCATAAAGCACCTCTAACAATAATCTATAATCTTTGGGGCAAATATCTAATTATGTAAAACATTAATTTTTGCTTGATTATTAATGTTTTTCATGAATAATATAGTGTAGTACATAAATAAAAGAAATTATATTAATGTTTTACAAAAATTAAAAGAGGAAAAAATTAAATGACAATACCAAAAAGAATATTTTATGTATGGGGAGCTAATGAACCAAAGAGAATCGATGTTGATCTATGTATAAAGACATGGAAATATGCCATGCCTGATTACGAAATAATAGAAATTAATGAAAATAGTACTGAATATTTCAATTTTCAAGAAGAATTAAAAAACAACAAATGGTTCCGTGCGGTATATGTAAGAAAAATGTATGCTTATATTTCAGACTATGTTCGCATAAAAACTTTATATGATAATGGAGGGATATATTTCGATACTGACGTAACCACAATAAAATCATTCGATAAATTTTTAAATGAACCTGCGTTTGTAGGATTACAATCGGATAAAAATATTAAACATGATATTGTAGAACCCGCAATTCTTGGAGCAGAAAAAGGTAATCCTTTTATAAAGGATGTTTTAGAGTTTTATAATACAGCCATTTGGGATTTGCCAATTTACAATATGCCACAAATTTTTGGATATTGCATGAAAAAAAATTTTGGAGATTTTCCAAATAAACCAAAATCAAAACAAGAGATTGTCCGCTATTCTACCATTTCAATATATCCGGAAAGATATTTTATACCTTTTAGATATTGTGAACGATTTGTTCCAAAATGTATAGAAGAAGATACACACGCAATACACTGGTTTGGTGCGAGTTGGGTAAAACCCGAAATATTGGCATTTTTAGGGAATAAACATAAAATGCCTATTGAAGAAATTGACAATAAACTCGAAAGACTATTAAAACAAACAAGTAAAAATAATATATTTCAATTTATTTTTTCAATCAAAAATACATATGATAAAACAGAAAAGGTAGTTACAGTATTAGGATTTAAATATCGTTATAAAAGAAAGGTAAAAACTAATGCCTAAAATATCAGTAATAATACCAGTATATAATGTTGAAAATTATTTAAAACAGTGCCTTGATAGCGTAGTTAATCAAACATTAAAAGATATTGAAATTATTTGTATTGATGATGGTAGTACAGATAATAGTTCCACACTATGTGATGATTATGCCCTAATTGACTCTAGAATCAAAGTAATCCACCAAATAAATAAAGGACTTGGGGGAGCCAGAAATACTGGTTTAAAGTACGCAACTGGCGAATATATTTTATTTCTTGACAGTGATGATTGGGTAAAAAGGTCCACATGTGAAATAATGCTAAATAAAGCTATTGAGATAGATGCCGATATTGTACTCAGCGGAGAAACATTATATTATGAAAATACCAATATTTATAAATCAGGTTGGCGAGATTTTAAGAATTATAATAATATAGAAGAGATAAGCGAATCAAACTTTATAAAAACATTCACTCCTGCTTGGGCAAGATTATATAGTAAATCATTTATAAAAAAATACAATTTACAATTCGTCGAGCATTGCTATTATGAAGATAATTCTTGGGGTTGTTTAGTTGCAATTTTTGCTAAGCGAATTGGTTTTGTTGAAAATCAATTTTTTTATAGGCAAAGAGATGGAGCAATTACCTCAAAAAAAGATGAAAAAGTTTTTGATTGGGTAAAAGATTTTGAATATTTCTATAATTTTATAAAAGATAAAAATATAAATTCTAAAAAATTAGAAATGGCGAAAATATGGTATCTTTTAAATTTTTATAATTATTATCATCAATTACAAAATAAAAATAAAAAAATATTCAGAAATAAAATTCGAAAAATTTTACCCATATTAAATATTGATATTAATATAATTAAAAATACAAAAGTAATAACAAATAAAAAAGAGAAAACTCGTCTTATAAAGTTTTTCAAATTTTTAAGTTCAAATTTGATATACAAATATTTATATATTCATAAAAACGTAATACAAAACATATTTTCAGTAAAAAACGAAAATCTTTATAAGGTTATAACAATACTCGGAATAAAAATAAAGTTCTTGAGAAAAAAAATAAAAGAACAATCTCTTGCTTTACAAAAAGAATTATTCATAACAGAGGAAAATTATAAAATTTTAAATAAAAAAATTTTTAATTTTGCAGAATTTATAAGCCACTATAATAAAGAACCTATAAAAATTGTGGAACCAGACTACCAAAATAATTTAATATATGATAAAGATTTTTATAAATCACAGGCTGAAGAATCTTACAACTCCGCGCAAATAGTATTAAATATTTTCAAAAAATATTATAGCCCCAAAAGTGTATTAGACTTAGGTTGCGGAGTTGGCACTTGGTGAAAAGGTTGGCAAGACAATGGCGTTGAGAAAATTCTGGGT